>CAYSIF010000018.1:0-28292 GCA_964431035.1 uncultured Methanobacteriaceae archaeon
CAAGAAAAAAAATAGAAAAAAAATAAAGAGTCAAAAAAATCATGACCCAACCTCATTTTTAGAAAAAAAGATGGGTTATGTTTATATTTTTTGAATTTTTATTTTGTAAATAAATAAAAAAAGGATAGAAGTCTTAATATTATTAAGTCTTATATTTTGTTTATATTTTTAAAAATATGTAAAAGTAGGTTGATATTGTTTATTTATTAAAACAATATCTTAATTTTAAATTTTATTCTTCTGTTTGGTCGTTAATTAGTAATTGGGTTAGATAATTTTCTTTTCCAATCATTTTAATTAAATCTAATTGTTGTTCGCTCCAGTACATATCTTCTTCTTCATCTTTGAGGTATACTTTCATTAACTCAAGGGTTGTTGTGTCGAATATTCCGGAGTCCATTATTTCATTTAAGTAAGCTATACCATTTACTGATATGTTGTAATCTGCTTCGATGAATTCGATAATGTCTGTGTATGTAGGTTGTGCTTCTTGTGCTTCTTGTTTGATTTCTCCACCTAAATCTAATATTCTGTCCATGAATTGTTCTACGAAGTCCATTTCTTCTGCAGCGTGTCCTGCATATTTGTCTCCTAGGGTTTGGAAACCGAGTCCTGCGAATATTTTGGATTGGATTCTGTGTCCGAAGGAATTTGCAGAGAGTCCTGTTACTAAAAATTGTAGTGCTTCTATTGTTGCGTCTTTATCTGACATAATTATTTTTCACCTCATATATGACTTAAGAGTCTTAAGTCTTTGGAAATTATTATATGAAATCTAATATTTAAAGATAACTACTCTTCAACTGAATCTTCCAAATATTCATAAAGCATTCTTTTAAACTTATCAATCTCTTCAGGACTATATTTATTAGCAAATTTGCTCTCTTTTTCATAAACAGCCTTCAATAAAGATAAAACAGTTAAACTACCTTTTTTAGTTAAATTAATATTCTTTTTACTCTTATTACTTTGGTCAATAGTACGTTCAACATAACCATTTTTCTCTAATCTTTTAATAATCTGAGCAACATTGGACTCAGATACAAATAATAAATCCGATAATTCTCTTTGGGATATATTATTTCGATATAAAATATTAATTAAATAAGTAAAATCTCCATAAGTAATATCTTTAAAATTTTTCTTTAAAAATTTATTATAATGTAAATTAATGTACTCTGTATAAATCACAATAGGAGCAACAGAAATCTCATCATCATCAAAATTAAAATAAACCATATTTAATCACAAAAAAATCCATTTTTTATTATTCCAAAATTTAAAAAAATATATTTATAATAGGGTTTTTACAAATTTTTATTTAATTAATTTTTTCATTATTTTTTTTTAGATGGTTATATGGATGATTTAGAAATAAAAGAATTTGAAGAAAAATATCCTGAACTTTTCAATTCAGATGATGATGAAACACTTCTTAAATTAATGCAATTAATTCTTGTTAAAAAAGGTTTCAAATTCATTAAGAACAATTTTGATGGAAATAATATGGATCCTTCAAAATTACCTATAAATCAGGATATGAAAGAAGCTTTTTTAAATCATTCAAAAGAAAAATTTGAAGAATTTCAACAATTACCTCCAGAAGAAAAGAAAGAAAAAATAGAAAAATTTCATGAAGTTAGTAGTAAAGGATTTGGTTGGGGTAGAGATTTCTTTTTAAATTTTAAAAATGGTTTTAATCGTGAAATTAATATAGATCCTGGAAGATTATTAGGTCTTACTGATGGAATCTTTGGTATGGTTATTACTTTACTTGCTTTTGGTATTGCTCTTCCTGAGTTAACTATTTTAAATGAAGCAGGTTTTGTTAATTTTATCTATTCTTTAATACCTAATATTGGTGTGGTGATGGTTAGTTTTATTTTTGTAAGCTCTTTTTGGATTTATCATCATGAGTTTTTAAATATTAAAACATTGAATTTGCCATTTTTATGGTTGCATATTTTCTTTTTAGCATGTATTACTTTTATTCCATTTACTACAACGGTTATTGGAAATTATAGTCAGTTTTTCTTAGCAGAGGTAATGTTTGGTATTAATGTGATTTTAACTATTTTTTCGTTTCTTTTATTATATAGGTATGCTACAAGTCACGATTTCTTAGAGGTAAAACCAAGTTTAAAGGATATTAGATATACGTATACTACGTTTTTTATTATTATGTTTTTAACGATTTTTGTTAATCTTGGTGATTTTTTAATTTCTCCAAATTTTATTTATTTATTCTTATTGATACCGGTTATTTCAACGGTTCGTTATATTCTTAAGAATTAATTTTATTAAAAGTAAATTACATATAAATTGATTAGTTTATATATTTTAAAAAATTTATATAAGATGGTAATTTAAATGTTCATGGGCGCTTCAACTAATCAAGGAATGGATATTGCTACTAAGAGTCGTGAGATTATTAGAGATTTGATAAAAGATGATGTTAAAGGTCTTAATCCTTTAGAAACTGATATTGTTGAGAGAATTGTTCATTCTACTGCAGATCCAGAGTATGCTAAACTTGTAGTTATGAGTGAGGATTTTACTCGTGAAAGTATTAAAGCTTTGAAAAATCAGGAAGATATTTTAACTGATATTAATATGGTTAAATCTGGTATAACTCAATATGAAGGGGATGTTAAATGTTATATTAAGGATCCTGAAGTTAAGAAATTAACACAAGAATTATCTAAAACTCAAGAGATTACTCGTGCAGCTAGTGCTATACAGTATGCTGCTAATGAAGGTTTTGAAGGTATTATTATTGTGGGTAATGCGCCTACTGCATTGTTGAAGGCTATTGAATTGAAAGAAAAAGGAGAGTTAAATGTTAAGAGTATTATAGGTGTTCCTGTTGGTTTTGTAGCTGCTGCTGATAGTAAGGAAGAGTTATGTCAAACTGATATTCCGAATATTATTACTACTGGGCCTAAAGGTGGTACTCCTATTGCTGTTGCAACTATTAATTCGTTAATTCAAAATTGTAAAGATTAAAAAAATAAATATGGTTATGGTTGATATTTTATGAATTCTGAAGAGTTATTTAATTTAAGTAAAGAAGTTTTACCTGGTGGTGTGAGTTCTCCTGTACGTGCTTATAAGCCTTATCCTTTCTTTGCTAAGGAGGCTAAAGGTTGTAGGATTACTGATGTTGAGGGTAATACTTATATTGATCATTGTTTAGGTTATGGTCCTATGATTTTGGGACATGCTAATGAGGAGGTTGTTAATGCTATTAAATCTCAGGCTGAATTAGGTACTGTTTATGGTGTGCCTGGTGAGTTGGAGATTGAGCTTGCTGATGAGATTATTAAGCGTGTTCCTTGTGCTGATATGGTGCGTTTTGTTAATAGTGGTGGTGAGGCTACTATGAGTGCTATACGTTTGGCTAGGGGTTATACTGGACGTGATAAGATTGTTAAGTTTGAAGGTGCTTATCATGGTGCTCATGATTATGTTCTTGTAAAGTCTGGTTCTGGTGCTGCTGCTAAACCTGATAGTGCAGGTATTCCTGAGGAAACTACTAGTAATACTTTAACTATTCCTTTTAATGATGAGGAAGCTTTGATTCAATTGTTGGAAGATGAGGGGGAGAATATTGCTTGTATAATTATGGAAGTTGTTATGGGTAATGTTGGTTGTATTAAACCTAATAAAGGTTATCTTGATTTGATTAGGAAGTTGACTATTGATTATGGTATTGTTTTGATTTTTGATGAGGTTATTACTGGTTTTAGATTAACTACTGGTGGTGCTCAAGAGTTTTATGGTATTACTCCTGATTTAGCTACTTTTGCTAAGATTATGGGTGGTGGTTTGCCTTTAGCTGCTATTGCTGGTAAGCGTGAGATTATGGAGTTGTTTGCTCCTAGTGGTCCTGTTTATCAGGCTGGTACTTTTAATGGTAATCCTTTATCTTTGGCTGCTGGTCTTGCTACTTTAAGACAGTTGGATGATGATTTTTATACTCAGTTGAATAATAATGGTAATTATTTGCGTGCTAAGTTGCAGAATATTTTGGAGGATTTGAGTTTGGATTATCAGGTTGCTGGTATTGGTAGTATGTTCCAGATTTATTTTAATGATAAACCTGTTACTAATTATGCTGAGGCTAAGTCTAGTGATGATAAGAAGTTTTTAGAGTATTTTAAGGCTATGTTGGGTAATGGTGTGTTTATTCCTCCTAGTCAGTTTGAGTGTTGTTTTATTAGTGGTGCTCATAGTGAAGAGGATTTGAATAAGACTATTTATAATATTGAAAAGAGTTTACGTGAGATTTAGGCTCTTTTTATTTTTTTTTAAAATTTTGTGTATACATTTTCTAATTATGAATACATTTATATAGTATGTGTACACAATAAAAAAATATGTATACAAAAATCTAAAATGTATTACAAAAAAAATTATAATGGAGTGAAAAAACATGAATGAAGAAAACAACAACGAAAACTGGCACCACCAAAGAACATTCGACTTCGGAGACCACCAATTCGGAGGATACTACCAACCAGGAAAACTCCAATTCAAATGGCCAGAAGACCTAAACCCAGAAGAAATAGAAAAAATATTCGAAAAAAGAGCAAAAGAAGTATACCAAAAAAGAAAAGAATTCAAAGACGCATGCTTCCACCACTACCACGAAGAACAAGAAAACAGAAAAGAACGCCTACAACCACTAAGCATAAGAGTAAAACCACACACCAAAAAATTCCTAAAAGAAGAATCCACACTAAGCCCAAGAGAAATACTAGAACTATACGAAGACTTCAACAACGGAACAGAATCCTACATAAACTCACTAATGGAAGAAGAAAAAGAACTACAAGAAGAAATAGAAGAAATACAAGAAAAACTACAAAACGCAAAACTATTCAGAGAAAAACTAGAAAAAATAAAAAAAGAAGACGAAGAATAAACAATTAAACCTGTTTAAAATGCTCTTCAACCTTAGTTAACTCTTCAGATATAGGTATATCTTGTGGACAATTATCCAAACATTGTGCACAATTTGTACACTTATCTGCCCTATTTTTCTCATCAATCACATGATAATACTGACCAGACACACTACCAGGACTATCAAAAACCTTAGACTGATTATACTGATTAAAACACTTAGGAATATTCACACCGCGAGGACAAGGCATACAATAATTACAATAAGTACAAGGAATCTCACTAGCACGCCTAAACTGATTAATAATTTTCTTTAAAGTCTTAGTATCCTCATCAGTAAAATAACCAGGACCAATCTTATCCGCAATCTCAATATTAGACTTAACCTGCTCCAAACTATTCATACCACTCAAAACACAATTAACATGAGGCATATTCCACAAATAACCTAAACCCCACTCAACAGGAGACAAAATATGATCATTACCATCCATCAACTCCTGAACCTTAGGAGGAATATTATTAACCAAAGTACCACCTCTCAAAGGCTCCATAATCATATTACCAATGCCCTGCTCACCAACATAATCCACAGTCTTCTTACTACTACGAAACTCAGTATCCAAATAATTCATCTGAGTCAAAATAACCTCCCACTTATCATAATAACTAATAATCTTCTGAAAAGTCTCATGACTAGCATGATGAGAAAAACCTAAATGCTTAACACGACCATCAGAAAGAATATCATCCAAAAAATCACCAAGATAACTCTTAAAAATCATCTTACCCATCATACCATCCTTAATACCATGCAACATATAAATATCAATACAATCAACATTCAAACGTTCCAACTGCTTATTAAAATAAAACTCCAAATCATCCTTATTATGAATAGGATACAAAGGAAGCTTACTACTAATCAAAACCTTTTCACGATAACCAGTATCTAAAAAATCAGATAAAAAAGGCTCAGAAGCACCACCATTCTCATCCAAACGTTTACCATGATAAGCAAAACCAGTATCTAATAAATTAACACCATTATCTATTGCATAAGATAACATCTCATCTGCTTTTTTAACATCAATCTGTGTATGATCATCATTTAAAACAGGTAATCTCATTAAACCAAAACCTAACTGAGATACCTTCTCACCAGTCTTTCCTAACTCACGATATTGCATAAAATTTCAACAACTCCATAAAAAAAGAACTAAAAAAAATAATAAATACTAAAAAAATAAAGAAAAAAGGGAAAAAATCAAAATATAAATACTAATTCAGAATTGCATTAATTCCTTTAGTATATAACAATTGCATAAATGCCTCTTCAGGCCAAACAACAATATTACCTTTATTATATTGTATAATTGCCATCTTCATAATCTGATTACGTGTATCAGGTTCATGAGCAGCAATAGCCATACCCTGCATAACCGTCATAACAGAAGTTCCACGTGAAGCACCATCCTCCTGATCTTCACGTACAAATTCAAGAACATCAACCACAACAGGAGTTCCATTAATACTTAATGGTCCAGCAGCCTTAACAAGAGCATCTACAGCTTCAACATTTGCAAGAACAATAGCATCAAGTTTAATACTCAAATTATACTCAACAATCTCTTTAACAAATTTTATGCCCTGATTTTTATCAGCATACCATAATGCGTCGTGGAGTAACAAATTACCTGCATTATTCCGTGCTCCTGTATCTAAAGCATCTTCGGGCTCGGGCTCTGTTGGATGTCTCATTCCATGAGGATATACTGGTGTGAAGTTTTTCACACTTCCATCTTGTAAAGTTACAAGGTATGCCATATCAATTGCCCCCATTCCTTCACGAGGTTCTGTCTGATCAACAGCACATAGTAAAATTGTTTTCTCACCTTTTGTTAATGTACCTTCATGATTGAATATTGTTTGTCCAGCAACAATAGCTAGTAAAAGCAATAAAATCATGAATAATATTCCAATTGTTAATTTTCCCTTCTTTCTAGCCATAATTAATAAATTCCCTAAAAAATTAATCTTTTTCAATTATAGTATCCAAATAATTATTGTAATATTAATTTATATTTTTATTATTTCATTAAATATAAATTTTTTATTTTAGATTTCTAGCTCTTATAACTGATACATTAACTAGATAAGTTTCTTTTTTATGAAAACTGTAAGTTTTTCCTATGGGGAATTTATAGTGGAATAAGTGAGTAACATCACAATTTTTATCTTTAAAATAGTCTATTATGTATTCTTCAGTTGATTGCATGTGAAAAGAGTATATAATCTTTGCAGATTTAACAGCTAAGTCTATAAAACTAGTATCTGCACCTTTTATACTTTGTTTTTGTGAACCAAATGGGGGATTTTGAAATAAAGTATCTGCTTTAGAGTCTATGTAATCGTCTAAAGTTTTTGTATTTTTTACATCAATTTGGTGAAATTTTATATTTTCTATGCCTAATTTTTGGCTTGTGTTTTCTGCAGTTTCTAATGATTCAGGGTCAATGTCAAATCCTTGACTTGTTTTTGCATTTAGTATTGCTGAGCCTATGGTGAATATTCCTGTTCCGCAGCCTAAGTCTATTATGTTTTTGTTTTCTATGTCGTTTAGTGTTTTTGCATTCCAGAGTATGTCGCTTGCTATTATTGATGGGGTTGTGTATTGTTCAAGTTTTACTTTAGGTTTTGGGTGTGGTGGTATTTGTTCTAGTTGCATTTCTAGATGTTTTTTCTTTTTGATGTTAATTTTTTTCATCTTATTTTATTTTATTGCTTTTTTCATTATAAAAAACATTATCTTTGCAAAAATCTTTTTTATAATGTTTAGTTTTATTTTTGGTGAGAATTCATGTTCTACAAGTTTTGTTTTATACCAGTATTCTTTATCTGGAGGTAGTGGTGTTTGTGATACTGCCATTGCTCTCCATACATTATAGAATATTATGTCTTTAAAGCTTGGGTTGTGTAGTTTTCCTGATTCTAGGTCTTTTTTGTATTGGTTTGTGATTTTATTGATTTTTTCATTGTCTAGTGTGTCTTTTCCACCAATTGCTATGGTTATTTTATGGTTTTTGTTAAATCCCCAGTGTCTTAGTGTTTCGTCTATGTATTTTGCTACTTTTTTATGTCCTGCTCCTGCTGTTGATACTATTATTAGTGCTTTTTTATCAAAGAATTCGGGTCTGTGGTATAGGTATGCTGTGTGGTCTATTAGGTTTTTTAGTAGGCTTGTTACGTTCATTGCATAGACTGGTGTGCTTATTATTAGTCCATCTGTGTTTTTTATTTTTTCTATTATTGGTTTAATTTGACTGTGGTGTGGGCATTTTTCTTCACCTTCTTCCATACATTTCGTACATCCGGTACATGAGGGTATGTTTTCTTGGTATAAGTGTATTTCTTCATATTCTCCATTTAGGTTGGTTTGTGCTTGTTTTACTATGTTCCATGTGTTTTTCTTTCTAGGTGATCCGTTTATTATTAGATATTTCATTTTATATTTTTCCTTTTATTTTTTTATTGAGTTGTAAATTAGGGTTATGTGTTTTTCTGTTTTTGTTTCGAGGTTTTTTAGGAATGTTTCATTGTCTTCTGGGTAGTTTATTATGAAGTGTTCTATGAATAGGAATAGTCCGTAGTAGTAGAATGATTCTGCTAGTTGTTTTGTGTCTGTGTTTTCTTGTATTAGTTTTTTTATTTTCATTAGTTCGAATAGTGCTGTCCATCCTTTTATTACATTGTCTAGCATTTCTTTTTTGAGGAATGTTTTGATTTTTGTGTTGTGGTAGGATTCTATTAGTATTATTCTTGTTATTTTCATCATTTGTGGTTTTTTTAGTTTGTTTATGTATAGTTTTAGTCCTGTTTTGTAGAAGTATTGGAAGCTTACGTCTAGGTTTTGGCTTGCTTGTTCTAAGGGTATTTCGTTTGTTGTCATTTCTGTTATGTATTGGTTGAGGATGGTGTCTAGTATTGTTTCTTTGCTTTTGAAGTGGTTGTATATTGAGCTTTCTTTTATTCCTACTTCTTTTGCTATTTGTCTTATTGTTACTCTGTCGTATCCGTGTTTTGAGAAGAGGTTTATTGATTTTTGGATTATTTTTTCTTTGTTGTTTGTTTTTCTCATAGGGGTTTTCCTCATTTTGTTTTTTTGTTTTTTTATTTTTATAAAACTAACGCTTGTTAGTTTAATATTTTTTTTAGGGGATAATTTATTTATAATAAAAAATAATATAACACATGTTAACTAAATTTTTTTTAACACAAAATAACAAAAATAAGGAGCAGTGATAAAAAATGTGTGAACTATTCGGATTTACATCAAAAGAAGAAGAAGTCATAAATGATTACCTTAAAAACTTTTTCAATCACTGCCACTGCCACCCACACGGATGGGGAATAGCAAAACTAGACGACAACAAAACAATAATCAAAAAAGGAGCAGAAAAAGCAGTTGAAAGTGAATACCTAGCAGAGAAATTAGAATCACCAATAAAAACAAAAAACTTCCTAGCACACATTAGATACGCAACAAGAGGATGCACAAACGATAAAAACTGCCATCCCTTCACAAAAAAAGATAATCACGGAAGAACATGGACACTAATACACAACGGAACACTATTCTGCTGTGAAAGACTAAACCAATACATACCACAACAAAACGGAGACACAGACTCAGAAAGAATACTACTACACGTAATAAACGAAATCAACGAAAAAGAAAAAGGCAAAATACTAACAGATGAAGAACAATTCCAAATAATAGAAAACGTAATACTAAAAATCACAAAAGACAACAAAGTAAACATAATACTCCACAACGGAGAAACAATGTACGTACACACAAACCTAAAAAACACACTACAATACCAAACAAACGACAAACACATAATATTCTCAACACACCCACTAAGCAAAGACAAATGGCAACAAGTACCAATAAACCAACTATTCTCATTTAAAAACGGAGAACTAATACAAAAAGGAAAAAAACACAACAACGAATACAAAATATCACAAGAAGACCTAGAAATACTAGCACATATGATAGACGACTTCAAAAACAATCTATGTGTAACAAAACAAATATAAAAAAACTTGGAGGAATGTATGGGTGCCTTCAAAAAACAAAATAACAGAAGAAGAAGTTAAAGAAAAACTATACCAAGAATTCATAGAACCAACAACACACGGTAAAAGAGACTACGTAGGAATAGAAATAGAACTACCAATACTAAACCTAGACAAAAAACCAGTAGATTTTGAAATAGTACACCAAATCTCTCATAAATTCCTAGAAGAATTCAAAGACTTCCAAATAGAAGGACTAGACAAAGAAAACAACATATATCTAATGGAAGATAAAAAAACAGGAGACAACATAAGCTACGACTGCAGCTACAACAACATAGAATTCAGTATGGGAAGAGAACAAAACATCTTCAACATCTACGAACGATTTAAAATATACTACAACTTCTTCCAAAAAGAATTCAAAAAACACAACCACACGCTAACAGGAATGGGAGTAAACCCATACTGGGAATACAACAACAACGTACCCATACCAAGCGAACGCTACCAAATGCTCTACCACCACCTATGCTCATACCACAAATACAAAAACGTACACATGTACTTCCACGACTATCCAACCTACGGACTATTCAGCAGCGCATCACAAGTACAACTAGACGTATCCTATGACGAACTAATAGACACAATCAACACATTCTCAAAAATAGAACCAATAAAAGCAGTACTATTCTGCAACTCAATCTTTTTAGGAGAAAACGAAGAATTAATGTGCTGCAGAGACATGTTCTGGGAAAACAGCACACACGGAATAAACCCACACAACATAGGAATGTACGATATAGAACTAGAAACAATAGACGACTTACAAGCATACATAGAATCACTAGACATCTACTGTACAATGCGAGACGACAAATACATAAACTTCGAACCTATAGGAGTACTAGACTACTTCAAAAAAGAAACAATAACTGGAGAACACTTCATAAATGGAAAATATGAAAAAATAGAATTCACGCCAGAAATAGATGACATAAAATTCCTAAGACCATTCAAATTCGAAAACTTAACATTCCGTGGAACAATAGAATACAGAAGCGTCTGCACACAACCAGTAAAAGACTCCATGACAGTAGGAGCATTCCACCTAGGAATAAAACACAACCTAAAAAAATTAATCAAATTATTAGATGAAGACGAAGTATTATACCACCACGGATACAATGCAACAGAACTAAGAAAACTACTAATAAGAAAAGAACTACCTGAATTTATAAACGAAGACGATTTATACAAACTAACACGAGAAGTAGTTGACCTATCTGCAGAAGGACTGAAAAAGAGAGGCTACGGAGAAGAAAAACTACTCAAACCACTATATCAAAGAATAGATGAAAGACTAAACCCTGCACAAAAAACACTAAAACTAAAAAATAAAGGAATAGAATTAGAAGAAATAGTAAAAGACTACAGTAGCCTAGAAAAATAAAAAAAATTAAGAATAAACAGTAATAGTATTACTACTACTTACACTTTGATACTTATCTGCTCCATCAAAACTACAATAAGCAAGATAATCACCGACAGCCAAATTAATACTTAGGGTAAACATACCATTATAATCTGTAACACTATAATAAGTCTTATTCTGATTATTACTTGCTCTTTTAAGAGTTACACCAACAGTATGTCCTGCTAATGGAACAGTGCTATTTTCAAATAAAAAGCCAGTAAAATTCCCACCAGTTTCAACACTCTCATTATAACTAACTGTTGTTAAATTAACACTAATTGCATCGTCACGTTCAACAATTAAACTAGCAGTTACAGGACTTGCCTTTTTATAAGTAACATCACTTAATCTTAAACGATTATAAGATGCAGTAACACTATACTTACCAGATCCTAAATTAATAGGTAATAAAAATGAACCCTTATAATCAGTTACAACATCATAAACCTTACTAGCACCACTAGCCAAACGAGTAAGCTTTAAACTAACATGTTGGCCGGCAATAGGATTGCCATTAGTATCACTTAAAATTCCAGTAACATTACCTCCTTCACTAGCTTTACGATTATAATCATTCACGTTAAGCACAGTTTCAACACGTATTGAAGTATCAATTTCATGTAAAGTACCAAAATCAACATAATTTGTTAAACCATAACGGAAAAGAGCAACACCATATGCTCCACCATTATAAGACGCATCCACATCTCTTTTTAACTCAGAACTTGAAAGTTTAGCAATATTATTATCAGAAACATAAGACTGCAAACCAGTTATAACCTTAGCTCTAAGACTATGAGTAACATAATAATCAGTAGTACTTTCAATCCAAGCAGTATCTTGCTTATAATTACCTTTATAAACCATAGGAATAATATAATCAAACATACTACTTAAAGCACTTAAATTCTGACCATAATAATAAATAGCAACATTAGGCTCAGGCATTATAGCAGCAGATAAAATTAAACTACTATTAACACTTTTAACAGTATCAACAATACTTGATGCAAAATAAGTAACAGCATTAGTACCACCAGGATTCTTATAAGCAGTTCCAGGATATCTCACATAATCTAAATGCACACCTTTAATTCCAGGAATTGTTGCAAAATTATAAGCATCAGTTAAATCTCTTTCAAGCAAAGCAGTATTAATAGCACCATTTTTTAAAGGATTTTCAAAACCACCATGATAACAAACCTGCATCCAAATATGCACATTAATACCATTAGAATTAGCACTATTAACCCAACTTACAACATTGCTTCTTCCAAAAGTGTTTATGGCACCATAACTAAGTAACACAGTATCAATATTTGAATTTTTCAATGTTTGGAAATTAACTTTCTGCATATCTCCTGCTCTAACCCAAATAGCATTACCTATACTATTATTATCACTATTAGAAGAGCTAATATCTTCAGTTACTGTATCATTAATACTGTTATCTATGGTTTGATTATCTTCTGCATTAACACAACTTATACTACCAATTAATAAGATTATAAATAAAATTAGTATGCTTATCTTTTTCAATTTAAACTTCTCCCTTTAAAAAAGAATATAAACTGGAATTTTTTTTTATATTATATTGTTTTGATTTTAGAAGTTTATAAAAATATATTGAATAAAAAAATAGTAAAAAATTGGGAGAAAGATATTTTTTCTCCCCTTAAAAAGTAGAGTTTTAATAGTTTGGATTACTGTTTAAATTAACATTAAATCCATTATAAATTAAAAATGCCATATGGTATTGGTAAGATATGAATGTAGCACTTGCAGTTATAGTACTATGTTGACATAGAACTTCTCCAGTTACTGCTGGAATACCTGCCATGTTAACATTATCTTGCAGAGCAGTTGGATATACTTGTCCTGCATAATCTACAATATTAAGGTCATATCCAATTAGATTGTGCATATAGTTAGCCATTGTTGCACTTTCACTATTTGGACTGTATGCTGCCATAATAACATTTTTGCCTGGTAGACCACCGTATTTGGTACCGTGCATATCAGCAAATGTTTCAACATTTAAACTTACTGCAAGGTTAATTAATTTGCTTGCAACAGATCCTGTTACTTTGGATTGTCTGTTTGGATCAACACCATTGTATTCTCTTACACTTTGTTGGCTGGTGTATGGTATTAAACTACAAATCATGTAAATGGTACCGTTGATTTCATCTAATCCTGCTAGGTATTCTGCTGTTTGGTATGCTGCAGCTTGTGATGGTAATTCGTTTCCATGCATTCCTGCATTAATAAATACGGTTCTTCCATTACCATTTCCGAATTTTATTAAAACAGTTCCTTGTTTTTCTGCTTGTATGATTTCGTCAACTATTCCATTACGTGAGGTTGTTTTTAAGAGGTAATTGTATAGTGGTGTGTTTCTTGTTATATCTCCACCAGTTCCCCAGTTAAGAACAGTTAATGTGTATTTGTTAGTAACAGTTATTTTTGATGTAACTACATTGCTACTGTATCTTGATGTTACAGTGTAGGTTCCAACATTTAAATCACTTATTCCGAGTGTTGCAACACCTTCAGAGTCTGTTACGATTGTGTAGCTTCTGCTTACTCCATTTCCACTTAATGTAACTTGTATGTTTTGGTATGCTACGGTTTGTGGTCCTGTGAGTGTTACACTGTATTGTGCTGTTTCTCCTTTGTTAATTATGATATCATCAGCAGCTAGACCAACTCTTAATACATGTATACTATTGTTTAAGGCACTTCCTTCATAATTATAGTCACTGTAGAAGTGTGCTTGTACACTGTACCATCCTGGTGCTAGGTTAATTTGTAATTTTGCAACTCCTGTCCAGTCGTTAGTACTGTAGTATACTTTACTTAAGTTGTTAGTTAGTCTTGTAAGGTTTAATGCAATGTGTTGTCCTATAATTGGGTTTCCTAGAATATCTGTTAATTTTATATTAAAGTCTCTACCTTCACCATAATATTCAACAAAATCATCTGCAATTAATATTGTGGTGTTTGGTACTGGTGTGACTTCAATTGGAATGTTTAATACTTGTTCATCAATTATAGCAGTAATATTTGCTATTCCTTCAAGATTACTTTGGAATGTTGTTGATGCTTCTCCAGAACTTAATTCAACACTAGTTTCAGTTAAATTTCCAAAATTAGTATTGAATGTAACATGATCTTTTGGTAAATCTAATCCAAGATAATAACTTCTGTTTCCTCTAATATAAGAGTCAAGATTTACTATAACGGGGCTTGTTAAATTAACCATTAAGTTATCATAGTAGTTTGCAGTTGCTTGAACAAAACTATCTGTTGCAACATTACTTAATAGGTTAATGTCTGGTTTATTTTCTCCCCACCAATTAAATTTAACATCACTTGCTGTGGTGTTTTCACTGTAGATAACTTTATTGTTTTTTGAGTTTCCAGTTATAATATTATATTGTAATGTTAAAAGTTTAGAATAAACCCCACTACCGGTGTTTGCAGTATTATTTATAATACGGGTTGTTATAGCATTTGTTTTTCCTTGTGAGTATATTCCTCCTCCAATGTTTGCAGTATTGTTTATAATACTACATCCTATTAATTGTAGATTTCCATTAGGGGAGTATATTGCTCCTCCACGGTCGTTTGTATTTCCATTAATTACATTTAATTCATGAATTGTTAATGTGTCAATTCCATTAAATATTATTGCACGAGCGTTATTATTTCCATTAATAGTGTGATTGTTACCAACTATTGTGAAATTAGCTTTATTAATTGTAACTCCGTTTCTGTAAGCACTATCTGTTGCAGTATTATAATTATAATCTGTTTGTAATTCGATAGTTGTTTCTGCAGAGTTAATTAATGCTTGTAAATCTGAAAAACTTCCAGGACTTGTGCTGTTATCTGTACTTGTAAGTAAGTCTGTATCTGCTGAGGATACTGCACTAATACTGGATAATAATACTAGAATTAGACTTAATATTATTATTTTATTCAAATTCCTTATTTTCTCATGCCTCCTAATTTTTTTTTAAAAATTCGAATTTCTAAATAAAATGATGAAAAAAATCTCTTAATAAAAAATATTTTTTTTTATTAAAATCTTTTTTTTATATTTGCACCATTACTTTTTATTGTTAATAAAGTATATATTTTATCTATATGAAATACTTTGGAAAATGGTTAATTTCTTTAAATTCTTTTAATTTTCTTTTTTATTCCACCAAATAAGAACCCAATCTCCTTTATCGTTTGGGTTTTCCCATTTGCCTTCATCATTTTTTATAAAAACAGTTTTCAAATAGTCATTTAATTCCTTTTCTTTACTCTTATCTAGGTCTTTAATTTTCCACTTAAATCGCTCAACAGCCTCTTTGAAAGTATCATAACTCTTAACACTTTCACATTCAAGATTAGCCACATTAGGGTTAATTCCCATGCTTACAAGTAAATTAAAGATAACGCTATAATGAGGAATCTTCTCTTCAAAATCCTCACCAATAAATTCTAAAGCCTTTTTAGCTTCCTTCTTATTATCTGGTCCATAAAATGTAATATAAACACTTTTATCTGCCATATCATTTAAAGTACTTAATAATTCTTTCATATTATAAGTTCCAGAAACACTACGGCTGGCTACAATAATATCATAAGATCCAATAACACTTTTATCTAAATTAAAAATATCATCACAAAGAAGACTAATATTATCTAAATGTTCTTCTTGGATTTTATTTTTTAGGTGGTTTAACATTTTATCTGACTTATCAACACCTAAGAGACTGGCACATTTTTTAGATAAGGGTATTGTTATGGTTCCTTCACCACAACCTAAATCAAGCACACTATCTGTTGGTTCTACTTTAATATATTCTAATAATTTAGTTGGATAATCATCATCTTCAATCCATTTACCAAATTTATCTGCAACATCGTTCCAATCTTTTTTAATTTTTGGCCTATCTTTTAATTCATTTTTCCATATTTCATCCCAGTTAATATTTGAGATATTTTCTATTTTTCTCATTTTTTCCACCAAAATAAAATCCAATCAGCACGATCACTACTACTGGAATATTTACCAGTTTTTGTATCTTTTTTCATAACTTTTGTTAAATATTCTTTCAGTTTTTCTAATTCTTCATTTGTTAGCTGGTCTTTTCTCCATTTTCCTGATTCAATTGCATCTTCAATACTATTGTATTCTCTAGGTTTTCCAATATCTAAATTAGTAACATTACAATATATTCCTAGGTTAAAAAGGATATTGAAAAAGTAATCATGTGTTGGAAAATCAGCATAAGGTTTATTTATCCATTCATAAAATTCACGTTCAATACGCCAATTATTAGGACCGAAAAGAGTAATATAAACACTTTTTTGTGCAATTTTATTAATTTCACTTACAACTTTATTAATATTTAGAATATTATTCAAACTTCTTGAAGCAATAACAATATCATATTCTCCAATAGTTTTAGCATCTAATTCTTCAATATCCATTTCAATGGTGTCAATATTAGCAATGCCATGTGTTTCGCATTTTTTGTTTAGTAGTTCTAACATTTTTCCTGAAGAGTCAAGTCCAGTTACATGTTTGGAAAGTTTGGATAATGGTATTGTTATGGTTCCTTCACCACAACCTAAGTCTAAAATGGTGTCTGTTGGTTTTATATCTAATTGTTCAATTAGTGCGTTATGATAGTCATCTCTTTTTGCAGATTTATGGAATTTTGGTGCTTCTTTATCCCAATCTTTTTTCCTGTCAGTTTTTTTGTTTAATTTTTCACACCATAATTCCTGCCAGTCAATATCTTTTATATTAATTTGGTGTTTACCAGTCATAATAATATATTATATATTATTAATAAATTATAAAAGAAGAAGTAAATTTTTTTATTTAATAATTATTTTTTTTATAATGTGATTATAATGGATGATATTGGGGAAATAATTTATAAACATGCATTATTAAATGCAGCTAAACATAAAGGAAATGCAAATCCTAAAGCAGTAATGGGCTCAATAATGAGTCAAGAAGCAGAATTAAGAAGTAAAGCTAAAGAAATAGGACAACTCCTACCAGAAATAGTTGAAAAAGTTAATAACCTAAGTCCTGAAGAACAAAAAGCTGAAATGGATAAAAACAGTATAGAAGTAGTTGAAACTAAAAAACCAGCTAAAAAAGAAAAAGGACTAGGAGAATTACCTGGAAGTCATGAAAATGTTGTAATGCGTTTTGCACCAAATCCAAGCGGACCATTACATATAGGACACTCCAGAGCAGCAATACCAAATGGAGAATTTGTTAAAAAATATAAAGGAAAACTAATACTAAGAATAGAAGACACAGATCCAAAAAGAGTATTTGAACCTGCATATCAACTAATACCTGAAGATTTAAAATGGTTAGGAATAGAACCTGACGAAATACACTATCAATCTGACAGATTCGAAATATACTACAAGTATGCTGAAGAATTAATAAAAAAAGGAAAAGCATACATGTGTACCTGTGATGGTGGAGACTTTAAACAATTAAAAGACAACTGCCAACCATGTCCACACAGAGACAACACTGTAGAAGAAAACCTAAAACTATGGGAAGAATTTGAAAACATGGAAGCAGGTCAAGCAGTTCTACGTGTTAAAACAGATATTAAACATAAAAACCCTGCAATACGTGACTGGGTAGCAATGAGACTAGTAGATGAAGAACATCCAAGACTAGGTAAAAAATACAGAATCTATCCAATGATGAACTTCTCAGTAGCAGTAGATGACCATTTAATGGGAATGACTCATGTTCTAAGAGGAAAAGACCATATGGCAAACAGTGAAAAACAAGAATACCTCTACAAACATATGGGCTGGGAAATACCAGAATTCATCCATTATGGTCGTTTAAAAATGACTGATGTTAAATTATCAACCAGTGAAGCTAAAAAAGGAATAGAAGAAGGAAAATATTCTGGCTGGGATGATCCAAGACTTGGAACACTAAGAGCATTAGCAAGAAGAGGAATACAAGCAGAAACAATAATCAACCTAATGAAAGAAATAGGAATCAAAATGAATGATTCTGCAATAAGCTGGAAAAAAATCTACGGATTAAACCGTAACATAATCGAAGATAAAGTAAACAGATACTTCTTCGTAGCAGACCCAGTAAAACTAGATATAACTGGAGACTATAATGAAACAATAGTTAAAATACCATTACATCCAGACTATCCAGAAAAAGGAAACAGAGAATTACCATTTAATGGAGAAGTATACATACAAGAAAAAGATAACAATAATGGACTAGTAAGATTAATGGATGCAGTTAACGTAGAATTAAAAGATGATACTGCAACATATCACAGTGAAACATTCGAAGAAGCAAAAGAAGCAAAAGCAAGAATCATACACTGGATACCTGCAGAAAACACTGTACCTGTTGAAGTTGTAATGCCTGATGCAACAATAATGAAAGGACTAGCAGAAAATGGTGTAAACAATCTTGAAATTGGTGATATAATACAATTTGAAAGATTTGGATTTGCAAGACTAGATAATAAAGAAGATGATAAATTAACATTCTACTTTGCACACAAATAAAAACTTTAAAAAGATAATATTATGGAGGGAATAATAATGGATCCTAAAAAATTCGGTTTCGGATTAATGAGACTGCCACTTAAAGATGAATCTGACTTTGAAAGTATAGATATGGAACAATTAGAACAAATGGTAGATTTATTTATGGAAAATGGATATAACTACTTTGACACAGCATATCCATATCATATGGGTAAAAGTGAAGAAGCAATAAGAGAAACACTCGTAAAAAGATATCCACGTGAAAAATTCTTACTGGCAGATAAAATGCCACTATTCTTTGTAGAAAAAGAAGAAGACTTAGAAAAGTTCTTTACAGAACAACTAGAAAGATGTGGAGTAGACTACTTTGACTATTACTTATTACATAATGTAAGTAACTGGACTAAAAAAGCATACACTAAGGTTGATTCTTTTAAATATTTAAGACAATTAAAAGAAGAAGGAAAAATAAAACACCTTGGAATGTCTTATCATGATAATGCAAAACTATTAGAAAAGATAATAAAAGAACATCCTGAAATAGAATTTGTACAATTACAAATAAACTATTTGGACTGGGAAAATGATAGTATACAAGCTAAAGAGTGTTATGAAGTTTGTCAAAAATATAATCTTCCAATAGTTGTAATGGAACCATTAAAAGGCGGAACCTTAATAAATATGCCAACTGATGCTAAGAATCGTTTTTTAAAAGATTATCCTGATAATTCTATGGTGTCCTGGTCTTTTAGATTTATTGAAGGTTTGGATAATATTTTAACAACACTTTGTGGTGTGTCTAATTTAGAACAAATGGAAGAAAACATTGAAGTTATGAATAATATAAGTCCATTAAACAGTGAGGAATTAACAGTTGTTGGTGAAGTTGTTGATATAATTAATAGTGAAATTGCAATTCCTTGTACTGCTTGTAATTATTGTGTTGAAATGTGTCCTGAAAGTATACCAATACCAACATATTTCAAATTATATAATGATTTAGAACAAATGGGCTTTGAACAATTTTCAGCACAACAAATATACTACAGAACCTATGCATTAAAAGAAGATGTAGGAATGGCTTCTGATTGTATAAAATGTGGAGATTGTATACGTAAATGTCCACAACACTTAAACGTACCTTCTTACTTAGAAGACGTTTATGAAAAATTAGAAAAAACAATGAATGATGGATAAAAATAATAATTAATTTTTATCATATCATTTTTAAATAAAACTTTTTTTTTAATCAAATTTCTTTTTAATAGTATCTGGACTAATCCAAATACGATTATGTCTATAATTAACATAGACTTCATCTGGTCTAACATCGATTATAGTACTGGAATATGTTTCATTATTATGGTTAAATATAACAGTATCTCCAGCTTTAAGAGTAACTTCCTTATTATTAATTTTAGTTTGAATTGTAAGTCCAACACTTCTATTTAAAGTTCTTCTCTGACTGTCAATTGGAGTTATTGTATCATCATTTGAACTTTCTTTCTCATGTTGATAAGGTACAATTGTTTCATTACTAAGTCTATTACTCTCATCATCAGTTTTAAATACTGTTTGTGTGTAAGTATTATCACTTTTATTTAATCCTTTAGATTCAGGCTCTGCTTCTTCATTATTATTTTTACCAGTTATTTTGCTTATACTGATACTTCCACTTAATCTTTCATAGAATTTATCAATTCTATTACTTGCATTTTCAATTTTCTTTTGATCTGAATCTTTGTACTCGAAATCATCATATGGAGTCATAGTTTCATTATCATCGTATAAACTTAAGATTTCTCTTTCTTGTTGTGTGTGGATTGGAGTTATTACATCTGAATCTTCATCTATACCTTCATTAGATTTTTTAATTGCTTCTTGAACTTCCTCTTCTGCTGAAGGGAATTTTTTATTATTTATTGCATTTTCAGTATAGATTACATCACTTTCAAATTCTGGTTCTATTTCAGTTTCAGTTTCAACTTCACCTGCTTCTTCAGTTTCTGGTATAATTGGTTCAGGAGTTTCAACTTCACTTTCAGATTCTACACTTGATTCTACTTCTTCTACTTCTGATTCAGGAATAATTGGAGCTTCTTCTACAGAATTTTCATTTTCATATGTGTAAGGAATGATTACATCAGAATCATCATCAGAATTAACATTAATAAATGTAGGACTTATACTAGCACCACTAGTTGCAGTATTACTATTTGAATTATTTTTATTGTCTGAACTTACAGTATCATTAATAGCTGCTTTTAAAGATTGTAAACGGGACTCTCCATTACCTTCATTATTAAATAATTTTTTAATACTACCAGTAATATTATTTCCACCATCATTTAATCTGTTTAACAAAGTAGAATCTGGTTTACTACTACTGCTACTTCCACTTCCAAGACTAACACTTGAAGTTGCAGCAGATGCATATATTAAAGAGTTATTATCTTCAATTTCCTCTTCTTCTTTACTTGTTAAAAGATTAGTTACAGATTGTTTTAACAGTTCTTTATTCACAGTTCGAGTACTTATACTATAATATTGTCTTATCCAGAATAGGGAGCCTATTCCGAGTAATGATATCATTAAAATTATGATTATTGCAATTGAATTCATCTCTCCAAATATCCTCACACATAAATTAAAAAAAATAATAATATTTGATATATAAAATAAAAAAAATTTTTAAAATATAATTAATATATCTTATAATTATATTATTATAATATATTAAAATTAAGTATTTAATATTATAATTAAAATATTTTTTTTAAAAAAATAACTTATATAATAAAAAAATCTAATACAAATTTTGTTTTTGTATTATATTTTTTTGGGTTTTGATTAATATGGCAGTTAAAATTAATGAAAATTATCTTTTATTACAAAGTAGTTACCTTTTTGTTGAAATAGAAAGACGTGTAAGTAAATATCAAGAAGAAAATCCAGATAAAGACGTTATTAAAATGGGTATTGGAGATGTAACCAAACCATTAGCAAAAACAGTTGTTAAAGCATTTAAAGATGCAGTTGATGAAATGGCAGATGCTGAAACATTCAGAGGTTACGGTCCAGAACAAGGTTATGATTTCCTACAAAATGCAATAATAGAAGGAGACTTCAAACCTAGAGGAGTAGACTTAGATACAGATGAAGTCTTCATAAGTGACGGAGCAAAATGTGACACAGGAAACATACAAGAAATCTTCGGAATAGATAATAAAATAGCAGTAACCGATCCAGTATACCCAGTATATATAGATACTAATGTAATGGCAGGAAGAACTGGAGAAATAAAAGATGATGGAATGTTCGAAGGAATAGTATACTTACCATGTACAGAAGAAAACAACTTCGTACCAGCACTTCCAGAAGAACCAGTAGACTTAATATACTTATGCTTCCCAAACAACCCAACAGGTGAAACCTTAACTAAAGATCAATTAAAAGTATTCGTAGACTATGCACGTGAAAACGATGCAATAATCTTATATGATGCAGCATACGAATGCTTCATTAAAGATGATGATGTTCCACACTCTATTT
Organism: uncultured Methanobacteriaceae archaeon; assembly: GCA_964431035.1. GTDB lineage: Archaea > Methanobacteriota > Methanobacteria > Methanobacteriales > Methanobacteriaceae > Methanobrevibacter_A. The sequence goes on from CAYSIF010000018.1 coordinate 22,601, forward strand.
ATGAAATACCTGGAGCAAAAGATGTTGCAATAGAATTTAGAAGCTTCTCAAAAACCGCAGGATTCACAGGAACAAGATGTGCATACACAGTTGTACCTAAAGAATTAAAAGTAAAAGCATCCAATGGTGAAGAAGTATTAATAAACACCTTATGGAACCGTAGACAAACAACAAAATTCAACGGAGTATCATATCCTGTACAAAGAGCAGCAGAATCCATATACACACCAGAAGGTCAAAAAGAAATAAAAGACAACATAGAATACTACAGTAAAAATGCAGAAACCATAAGAGAAGCATTTATCAAAATAGGACTAAACACCTATGGTGGAGTAAACAGTCCATACGTATGGGTAAAAACACCAGAAGGAGTAAGCTCATGGGACTTCTTCGACATACTACTTAAAGAAGCAAATGTTGTTGGAACACCAGGAGCAGGATTCGGACCAAGTGGAGAAGGATACCTACGTCTAACAGCATTCAACACACACGAAAACACAAAAGAAGCAATGGATAGAATAAGCAAACTATCATTCTAAAAAAAAGGAGATAATACTCAATCTCCCTTATCTTATTTTTTTTTAAATTTATGGAAACATTATAAGGAAACACAAGAATATGATCTCTGGAAAAGAAATACTAAAAGACACAGACGACTTTGAATCACTATTTACAAAAACAGGTTCAATAGCATACGAAAAACAAAGAATACTAGACGAACTCCTAGAAGGAGACACAGGAAGCCTAAACATAGGCTCAAAAACATTAGAATTCAAAAACTATTCATTCCCAATACAAATACTAGGAACACTATCACTAAACAATAACATGTGGTACTGGGCATGGGATAATGGAGATATTGGATTTGCACCAGATCTTGTAGAAGATGCAATGGAAATTAAAGAAATCGGAGAACAATACAACATACCTGAATTTAAAACAAGAATGCTATCAAATGTAGATTTAGATTCAGTACACACAATACTAATGACAGCATCAACACTAGTAGATGCAGATGCATACTACGGAGCACAAGAAGGAGACCTAATAATATTTGTATCAATACACAGTGACGAATTAACACTTGTAGAAGACTTAGATGTATTTGCAAGAGTATACAATAACTTCGTAAGAGACTACCAAATAAAAGCAGTAGATGCACTTGAAGGATACTGTAAATTCAAAGGCTACGAATTCAGAGACGAAATAGAATTCGCAGTAGTTAAAGTAGGTCAACAAAGAGTAATTGCAGGATTTTCTGAACAAGGAAAACTTACAAATATTCAAACAATGAAATAAAAAAAACTAATATTTTTTATTATGGGATGGGACTTTTTATGGATGAACTATTAGAAGAACTAGAATATGAAATAAAAATCCTAACCCAATCAGGATTCTACAACACAGAAGAAATAAACGAAATAATAGAAGAACAATTCCTCGATGAAAACCTAGATAAATACAATATGTTGGAATTAATTGAGAAATCTGTTCAAGAAAATAATAAACAATTAACAGAAGAAAATTTAAGCTTTTTTAAAAATTTAAAAGAAAGTTTCAACCAATTAACAAGTAAACAAATAGTATGTATACATAATGCAGGATTTGAATTTGAAGAAGGAGTTAATGATGCAATAGAAATATACACTCACTTATTTAATAATAAATTCAATCCTAAAGGTTTCGTTTTCTACACATTTACAGATATTGAATATGCAATAGAGGAAGAAGAACTATTTTTAAGCTTTGGGGATTATGAAAAAAACCAAGAATTAGCATTAGAAATAGGTAAAGAAATTAAAAAAACACTTATAGATAATAATTTAACTGTTGTGTGGAATGAAAATATTGATGAACAAATACTAATAAAACCTTTCCGTTGGATAAAAGAATATGATGAGGAATTATATGAAATGGAAGGTTCAGTAGAATCCTATATGAAAATAAACAAACTAGAATAAAATAAAACATCTTATTTTTTTTATGAAACAAGAATCCTTAAAACTAATAGAAGAAGTAATAAGTACATGTGGAAGATGGGTGTGCTTAGAATTATCACCAGAATCATTATACTTTGAATTTGCAGATGTTCAATTATACAATGAAGCTTATCCATATTCAAATAACTTAACATTACGTTTTGGAGAAAATATATTCTTTAAAATTTATTATAATACTAAGGAATCTTTAGATTCAATAATAGAAAAAGATAATTTTAATTCGTATAAAGAATTCTCATTTAACCTAAAACCTGATATGTTTAAATTTCAGGATATTAAGTTTTCAGATATTTTAGAAAATAAGTATGAAAATTCATTTTCATTAAATACTAATAATCCTGTTTGTGATTTTATATTAGCATTTGATTTAGAAGATGTTGGTGTTATTGTTGGTGGGGATTTATTAAACTTTTTTAATGATTTTGAAAGTTTAAATGAGTCTGATATTCGTAAACTTTCTAATAAGTGGTGTGTTTATTATTTGGATTATTGGTTTAAAAAGAATAATGATAAGGAATATAATTATGATTATTTGTGTGAAGGTATTCCATTGAAGTTTTAAATATTTTTTCAATTAATTTTATAAAGGTTTAAAAATAAAATTTAATTGGTATTGATTATAATATATTTTTTTAATAATTATTTTTTTTATAATCATTTTTTTTATATTTATAGGAGATTTATAAATTTATGACTTGTAGTATTTTAGTAGGTGGAGCATGGGGAGATGAAGGTAAAGGTAAATGTATTACCTACCTCTGTGATAAAGATAAACCTGATGTAATTGCACGTGCAGGTGTGGGGCCTAATGCTGGACATTCTGTAGTTTTAAATGGTGAAAAATATGGTTTAAGACTTATCCCTTCAGGTTTTGTTCAAACTGATGCTAAACTTCTTATCGGAGCTGGGGTTTTAGTTAATCCGGATGTGTTCTTTAAAGAATTATCTGATTTGGATAAATATGATGTTAAAAGTAGAACTTTCATAGATCCTCGTTGTAGTATTATTACTCCTGAGCATCAAGAACGTGATAAAGGTTCTGAACATTTATATAAAAAGATTGGTAGTACTGGTTCTGGTTGCGGTCCTGCAAATAGTGATCGTGTTATGAGAACTGCTAAAATGGCTAAAGATATTCCAGAATTAGAAGATTATTTAATGGATGTTTCAGTTGCTTGTAATGAGAAAATTGATGAAGGAGAAGATGTTTTCATTGAAGGTTCTCAAGGTTTTGGTTTATCATTATACTATGGTACTTATCCTTTTGTAACTAGTAAAGATACTACTGCTAGTACTTTTGCAGCTGATGTAGGTGTAGGTCCTACTAAAATTGATGAAGTTATTAATGTTTTCAAGGCTTATATCACTCGTGTTGGTGAAGGTCCTTTCAAAACAGAATTAGAACAATCTAAAGCAGAAGAATTAGGTATTGAAGAGTATGGTGTAGTTACAGGTCGTCGTAGAAGAGTTGGATTATTTGACTTTGATTTAGCTAAAGAGTCCTGTCGTATTAATGGTGCTACTCAAATTGCTTTAACTTGTGTAGATCGTTTATACAGTGATTGTGCTCGTACTCAGGATTATAGTGATTTATCTGCTGAAACTAAAGATTTTATTCAAGAAGTTGAAACTGCTACTGGGGTTCCTGTTACTATTATTAGTACTGGTCCAGATTTAGTGGATACTATTGATTTAAGAGATGAATTATTATAAAAAAAATTCATATCTTTTTATATTATTTTTTAATTATTTTTTTAAATGTTAGTTTATGAGTGCATAATAATTTTTGTGTGTTGATAGTATATGTTCAATATTTCTAATCCAGATATTGAAATGCCTGATGAGCAATTGGCCATTGCTATTTTTAGAAGTGTTCGTTGGGTGCATGGCGTTTATTGTCCTCAATGCAAATCTTATAATATTAATAACCGTGGTATGCAGGGACGTGTTCGCAGATACTCTTGTAAAGATTGTGGTTCTAATTTTAATGATTTTACAGGAACTTTTTTTATTAAAAGCAAAATACCTTTAGGTGTTATGTTATATATTCTGCTTAATATGGATAAGAAGAATGTTACTGTTTTATCTGAAGAAACGGGTTATAGTAGGCAGTGTATTAGTAGGATTACTAAGTTGTTTAGGGATAAATTGTTGAATAATCCTGAGTTTTATCAAAGTGATGATGGTTTGTCTGTTGAGTAGTTTGTAAGCTTTTTGGGTCTTTTTTTATTCTTGTTGTTTTTTTGTTTTAAGTTATTTTTGTCCTTGTTTTTCTTTTTTTCATTGTTTTTTGTGTTCTTTTTGGGTTTTGGTTTTGTGTTTTTCTTTAAATAATTATTTTAACAATTGTTATATTTTTTTTAAAACAAATAAAAACCCTAATAATTGCACTAACACAATTCCAAAACTGGTTATTACTAAAAAATAAACAGTAAACATAGTAAACCTTTGAACTAATACACTAACATATTGTTTTTTAATGAAAACAGTTATATATCTAAAAAATAATTAATAATATTATATAATGAAAATAAGGTTTCACACACAAAAAAACCTCTATCATTATAAAAAAACTTTTTATAATAATTTTATTTTATACACAAAAAAATGGTGATATAAAGTGGATAAAAAATACTGGATTATCGCAATAATTATTGTCATCATCGCAATTGCAGGAGCATACTTCTACATGAACAATGCAGATGATGGAAAAATAACTATTGGATACCAACCATCAGATCACGACGCAGCATTATTTGTTGCAGAAGCACAAAAACAATACGAAAATCAAGGACTCGAAGTAGAAACCGTACAATTTAAAAACGGTGGAGACATGCTAACTGCAATGGCTAGTGGAGATGTAGACGTAGGATACCTCGGATTAACACCAGCATTAGCAGGAATACAAAACGGAGTTCCAATCAAAGTAGTATCTGGAGCACAACTCGAAGGTAGTGGAATACTCGTAGGTACAGACTCAGGTATAAACTCAGTAGCAGACCTCAAAGGAAAAACCGTAGCTACCCTAGGAGAAGCATCCATCCAACACTTCTTATTAGCATACGCACTTAACCAAAGCGGATTATCAATAAACGATGTAGATGAATCAGGTATGAAATCTGCTGAAATGGTAACCGCATTAAGAGACGGAAAAGTAGACGCAATCTTCGTACCAGAACCATTCGTAACAACAGTAGTTGAAAACGGATACGGTAGGCTATTAGAAGACTCTGGAGACATAATCTCAGAACACCCATGCTGTGCAATAGTAGCAACAGACAGTTTCATACAAAACCATCCAGATGAACTTAAAAAGATTGTAGAAATAAACACCAATGCAACACAATACATACAAGAAAACCCAGACGCAGCAGCAGAACTCCTACCAGATGATATAGTATCTAACCTATCAATAGAACAAGTATCATTAAGTGGACTCCAATTCGTAAGTGGATTAAGTGACACTTACAGACAAAGCGTAATGGACTTCATGAACAAAGAAGTAACTCTCGGTGTATTAAAAGAAAAACTCACAGAAGACCAAATCTTCTACGACACCGGAGCTTCCTCAATCTAAATTAAATATATACTTTTAATTTAGATTCTTACTTCTTTTTTTCATTCCTTTTTTTCAAACTTGAGGTTGGGTCATGATTTTTTTGACTCTTTATTTTTTTTCTATTTTTTTTCTT
>CAYSIF010000019.1:0-27556 GCA_964431035.1 uncultured Methanobacteriaceae archaeon
AAAATAATGAAAAATAAAAGAAAAAAATACAAAAAACCTTAACTTGATAGCAATGCATAAAACCATCTATTTTATAAGCTATTATAAACATATTTTTAAGTGTTGGATAATTCAACACTTTATTAAACACTATTTTTTTAAATTAAATACAATATATTAAAGAGAAAAACGATATAATGAAACTTAAAACACAATTATTAATTGGAGTATTAGTAATATTCTTAACAATTGGTTGTGTTAGTGCAGAAGAAGATACAACAATATCTAACAGTCCTGCTGACACAGTTAATACATATAATATTACAAGTGACTCATATTCAACATATTTTAACGATAATGGAAATCTTAAAGATGACTCTGGTATAAATGCTGGAGATATTTTAAAACTAGGAAACCTAACAGATAAAAAACTTTTTTTAAACAAATCCTTAAACATTCAAAAATTAGATGATGATAGTCAAATTGAAAATACAGTTATAGTATTATTTGAAGATTCTAAAAACACAAACATAACAGGTTTAACAATAGTAAACAACCTTGAAGGATCATATGCTATAGTAAATTATGCATCAGATGTTACAATTGAAAACAATAATATCTTATTAAAAGAATTAGCATTATCTGCTATTTACACTGGAGATGCATACAATGTTAAAATTTCAAATAATACAATAACTCTAAACAATAATGCAAACATCTCATCAACAATTTCAGTATTTAACTCAACAAAAAGTAATATTTCAAACAATAGAATATTAGGTAATGCAGGAAACTTATCTGCAATAGTATTATACAATGGTAAAGAAAATATTCTTGAAAAAAATAATATTACTGTCCAAGCTTCTAATATTGAAGGTATCTGCTTATTTAATGAAGATAACGATTACTTAGTAAATAATACAATAAACTCTACAGAAGATGGGTTAATTGGAATCCACTTAATTAACTCTACAAGTAATACTGTAATTGAAAATGAAGTATATTCAACATGTGGAAATACAATTGACAGTTATGCAATAGAAATATCTGGTGAAAACAATAATATTACACGTAATGTTATTGAAGGAACAAACTTAAATGGTATTATCACAGAATCAAATAACACAAACCTTATATTCAATCTTATAATTTTATCTTCTGATGAAAACTTACATGTTGGTGATAATAATAAATCAGAACTTGCAGGAATTATAACAACTTCAAGTAATAATCAAATAGACCAAAATGTAGTAATAAGTTTAAACGACACAGCAGATTCAATATATGCTATTGGAGTAGTTAATGGAGACGATGAAAACCCTGCTAAAAACAATACAATATCTAATAGTCAAATTTACATGGAATCCTTAAGTCCGGATGTACATGGAATTTATGTTACAGATGTAAATGACTGTGTATTAGATTCTAACTTCGTATTCTTACAATCTGATGGTATGGTATATGGATTCTCATCAGAACCTGTAGTAGAAGAAGAATTATCTAACTTTGTAGTTTCTAATAATATTATTGTGGGTAGAGGAAATGATGTTCGCCTAATAGAAGTCTTATCTGCAAACAATTACACAATAGTAAACAACACATTAATTGGTGAAGGTGACGGAGCATACGGTGTTGCAGGAGAAAACGTAACAAACACTACAATCTCTAATAACACAATCAATGTAACAGGTAATGGTACTGGTAACAATAATAAAACAAAAACAAATGATCCAATACCAAAAGGAACCTCAGCAGTAGTTATATCTGGAAAAAGTAAAGATGATAAAGTAACAAACAACACTTTAGTAAGTAATACTAATGTTACAGTATCCAATACAACAGAAAACATTACAGTTGAAAATAATACAAATGAAATATCAACAAATATTACTGTTGGAGACACAATAATCATAGAAGGTACTGGTTCTAATTTCACAGGAAAACTATTAGCACTTGATGGAACGCCTATTGTAGGACACCACTTATCCATAAATTTAACACGTGTATCAAATGGATTATGGAAAGTCTATGATCTTGTAAGTGATTATAAAGGAGAATTCAGCATTCCAATCAACCTTGCAAGTGGAGATTACACAGCAAAACTAGAATATGCTGGTTTAACATTAGGAAACAATATTTACACACCATCAGAATCTGAAAAAGTTAACATAAAAGTTGTTAAAGAATATGATAACAGAACAGGAACAATAATTAATGTTCAACCATTAACTAAACAATATAATACTAATGTTAGCTTTACAGGAACATTTAAAGATACTAATGGAAATGTAATAATAGGTCATCACTTAAATGTTAAATTATCACGTTTAAGTAGTGGTGCAAGTAAAACCTATGATGTTGTAACTGATTACACTGGAACATTTAAAATACCAATCAACTTAGCTCCTGGTGCATACAGTGCAGAAGTATCTTATGATGGAACTCCTATTTATCAACCTACAACTGCTGGAACAGTAGCTATTACAGTTACAGCATAAATTTTCATTTCTTTTTTTTTATGGGATTTTAAATCCCCAACACTCTTTTTTTATATTTTAATATAAACTTCATTTGTTTGAAGTTCTTCATTTTGGTGAAGTTGTTGAAGTTCTTCATTTGTTTGAAGTTCTTCATTTTGGTGAAGTTAAAATTTATTTTTCGATTAATTATATTAATTGCTATAATCATATTTTCTATTGTATAAAATTTTTTATCAAATTTCAATGATAATTATTAAATTAAATTGAAAAATCTGGAGGCAATAATATTTTTTCAAAAAATAAGATACTACTAATCTTATTAACATTAACAATAATTATAACAATCAGTTCTGTTTCAGCAGCAGAATACACAGTAACTGAAAGCAATTACAATAATTATTTTGATGATAATGGGAACCTAATAAGCACAACAGTAAATAATGGAGACACACTTGACTTAAGTGGAAACTTCCAAAGTAAAAACTTCACAATAAACAAAACAGTACAAGTCACAAGTAAAAATAATAATGCAAACTTAAACGACTGTACAATAACACTACAATCCGGAGCATCTGGATCTAGTGTAAGCAATATGCACATATACCACACAGAATGGTATGGTGTAGGAATACTGCTTGAAACAAGTACAAACAACCATATATTCAACAATAGAATAGAATGTGTAGAACATGGGGGAATAGCAGTAGCACTACTCCCAAACTCTAACAACAACTTAATAGAAAACAACATACTAAATACTACAATAACAAGTTGGGATGCATTCCACGAAACAGTAGCAATATTCGCATCACACTACAATACAATAAAAAACAACCTCATCTACACAGGAGACGATAATGGAATATATGCATCTATATACGGAAGATCTGGTGGAGTTAAAAGTACAAACAACAATATAATAAACAATACAGTTATCTGCCAAGTAGATGATCCATCAGCATGGAACTATGGAATACAAATGATGGGAGATAACAACTTAATAGAAAACAACACAGTACTAAACTGTTACAGAGGAATATCCACAACAAGCGGAGAAAACAATAAAATAATAAACAACTTCGTAGCAAACACCACAGGAGATATGGGAATATACGCAACAACAAACTCCATAATAACTAACAATAAAGTACTAGACTGCATCGCAGAAGTAGGAATATACACAGGAACCAACACAACAGTAACCAATAATATTGTAGAAGCAACAGGAACCTCAAAAGGAATAACAATTGGAGGATCAGACAACCTAATCGCAAACAACAATATAAAAACAACAGCAGGCCAAGGAATATATGGAATAGGACCATACTCCAACATAGAAATAACAAACAACAACATCACAACAACTACAGGAGTACCAATACAATTCAAAAAACAATCCAGTAAAAAAGTAATCTCACAAACAACAATAACAAACAACAACATAAACACAAACTCAAAAGTAGTAATAGATGCAGCAGAATCAAAATTACCATTTACAGAAAACAATAATAACTATCCAGCAGGAGGAGTAATACTCCCACCAACAGGTAGTAACCAATCAAGTAACGGTTCAGGATTCAACGGAAAAATATATAATATAACTCCAGATAATTATGATGAATTCTTTGACAGTACAGGAATAATCCGTCCAAACACATTAACAGATGGAGATACAGCATACTTTATAGGAGACTTCACAAACAAAGTAATAACAATAAACAAAAGACTAAAACTAACAGGAGCTAATCCAACATTTACAAATTCAACATTCAGAATATTAGAATCAGGATGTTTAATAGAAAATCTCACAATAAAAAACAATGGAGAAAGCCAATGGGGAATATTCGTATCAGGAGCAAACAATGTCACAATACGTAACAATAAAATAAACGTAACAGACAAAAAAACAGCATACGCAATATACATTTTAGACTCTGAAAACTCTGTAATTGATAATAATATTGTAGAATCTAGTGGAGACTTCTTAACTTATACAATTCTTGGATATGAAGTAAATAATCTAAACATAACTAATAATAAAGTTAACACAATTGCAACTGGAGAATATTATAACTTCTCAAGTAGTATTTGTATTGATGGAGTTAGAGATGTTCCAGAAATATATCGTACATATGGAATACTCACAATCTATGCAAGTAACATTAATATTAACTCTAATAATGTTACAGCAACAAGTAAAGTTAAAAATCCTAATATTGGAGGTTCAACAAACTCTATTGTAGGTATAGATATTTACTATGAAGCATATAATAACACTGTAAAAGATAATAATGTTAATATTAATGCACAAGACTCATATTTATATGGTTTAGGTGTTCTTGGAAGTGTAATGGGTTCATTGGATACTCGTGCAGATAATAATCAATTTTTAAATAATAATGTAAATATTACAGGAACTTATTTTGCAACAGGTATTATTGCAGGTGATGAATCTTATAATACTGTTATGAAGGATAATACTATTAATTTAAATGCTGATGATTTTGCTTATGGTTTAACCTTTGAAGAATCACAAAAAACTGTTGCAGATTCAAATAAAATAACTGCAGATGCTAGTGCAATTTATCTTATGGAATTATTCCAATCCAATGGTAATACTATTGTTAATAATGAGTTAAACGGTAATGGTTCTTATACTTATGGTATTGTAGGTTCTCAATCAAGTAACAATTTAATTAGTGGTAATACTATTTATGCTTATGGGGATGATAATGGTGATAGTCCTGTTATTTTAAGTCATACTGATCTTATAAGTCCTGGTACTAGTGGTGTTTCATTTGTCTTTGAATCTTTAAATAATAATATTACTGATAATACTATTGTAACTAATGCAGTTTATGCGGTTAATTTAACTAATACTGATGCTTTTGTTTATGATAATAAGTTAAAATCAGCTAGTTATTCTGGTGATGATGCAGTTTATCCTAATAGTGATAAGGTGTTCAATAATACTGGTGTTAATGATAAGGGTGTTAATATTGTTATTGAAGATTTAGTTAAGGTTTATAATACTGATAGTATGTTGACTGGTAGTTTAACTGATAGTATGGGTAATCCTATTATTGGTCATCATGTTAGTGTTACTTTGACTCGTGTTTCTAGTGGTGCTAGTAAGACTTATGATGTTGTAACTGATTATACTGGTACTTTTACTTTGCCGATTAATTTGGCTGTTGGAACTTATACTGCTAATGCTAGTTATGCTGGAACTCCTATGTATGATGCTGGTAAGTCTAATGTTGCTAGTATTGTTGTGGTTAAGGAAGTATCTAATAAGACTGTTACTGTTTTATCTGCTAATAAGTTTTATGAACCGTTTGGTGCAGGTAAAAGTTTCACTGGTACTTTGATGGATCTTAATGGTAGTCCTGTTATTGGTCATCATGTTAGTGTTACTTTGACTCGTGTTTCTAGTGGTGCTAGTAAGACTTATGATGTTGTAGTTGATTATACTGGTACTTTTGCTTTGGCTATTAATTTGGCTCGTGGTGAATATACTGGTTTATGTAGTTATGCTGGAACTAGTGTTTATGAAGCATCTTCTGCTTTTAATACTATTTCAGTTTATTAACTTTTTTTCTTTCTTTTTTTGTTTTACCTAAATTTTTTCATTAGATTTATATATTAAATTAAATAAATCTTGAGGTATACCTAAAATAATGTGTTTTTCGATTAAAAAAATCATAATTTGCTTTGAAAAATTTAAAAAAAGTTTATTTTTAAAAGTAAAAAAATTTATTTCTTTGAAAAATACACACACATTTTTCAATCAAATAATACACTGGCTCTTATTTTTAAAGATAAATAAAAATCTACCCCATTTTTTAAAGTTTATTTTCTTCCACATTTTTTTTAAGAAAAATACAATAATTTAGGTATAAAGATAAAATAATCCAAAATACTGATATCTAGTGAAAAGTTTCTCTATTATATTCGAGTTACTAATATTTTTCTTGTAATCTCAATTTAAAAAATAATTGTCACAATAAATAATTCTCTTTATCAGTAATTGGATTTTTTTATCTTATTATTTTAACCATAATGTTTATATACTTAAGAAAATAGAATATTAGGTATACCTAAATTTAATATTTTATTTAAATAAAAAAAAACTAAAATATTAAATTAAGTAAAAAAATTATTTTTTTACTGGAAAAAAGAATAAAAAACAAAAAGACATGTCTTTTTAAAAAAAATTATAATAAATCCTTAAAAAAATATAGAGTTACTACAAAAAAATAAAATTTATTATAAAAATTTTTAAAAAAATATTCTTTTTTCCAAAAAATATTTTAAAAAAAACTACTTCTTCTAAAAAAACCTTTTTTTCCTTATAAATACAATTAACAACAATAAAAATTATAATAATACAACATAAAAAAAATTTACTAAGGAAAATATAAAAAAATAGTAAATTTAAAACTTATTTTTTTTTATTAAGAATTAATTAGGTTTTGTAATAATTAGCAATTAAAATATTTTATACATGACATAAGTTTTTTTGATAAGATAAATCTAAAAAAAAATTTCCACCCATTTAAATAATAAAAGATACAATAAAATAAGATAATCCATTTAAAACTATAAAAATAATCAAAGACAATTTAATAATAAACAAAAGATAAGAAAATAAAAATAAAAACAAACCATCAAATGTAGATTAACAAAATAAAAAATGAATCAAAATCAAAAAACCAACAGAAAAATAATACTAATAATCCTAATTACAGGAGCATTCTTTGCAAGCTTAAGCCAAAGCTTACTATCAAGTGCAATACCAAGCATAATAACAGAATTCCAAATAAACGCAAGTGTAGCACAATGGCTAACAAGCGCATACATACTAACACTAGGAGTAGTCTGCACAATAACACCATACCTAATAAACAAATACCCAACCAAAAATCTATTCCAAGCAAGCATGCTAATATTCCTAATAGGATCTATACTATCATACATTTCAACAAACTTCATAACACTACTAATATCAAGACTAATACAAGGACTAGGAACAGGAATACTATTCTCACTAATGCAAGTAATGATACTATACCTATACCCAAAAAATGAACATGGAAAAGCACTAAGCTACATAGGACTCGTAGTAGGTTTTGCACCAAGCCTAGGACCAACACTATCAGGAATAATAGTAGACTTATCAGGATGGAGAACAATATTCCAACTACTAATAATTGTAAGTACAATAACAATACTTTTTGCACAAAAATTCCTACCAAAAGATGCAGGAGAAAAATACACAACAAAAATGGACTTCCTATCAGCAGGAATAATAGCACTAAGCATAATGCTCTTAATGCTTGCAATAACAAACATAACAACAAACAAACTAACAATAGACACAATAACAATACTAATAACAGGAATAATACTATTCATACTATTCGCATACAGACAAATAAAACTAGAAATACCATTACTAAACATTAAACTATTTAAAGATAGAAAATTCCTAATAGTAAATCTAATAATCTATATAAGCTTCATATGCTGGATGAGCGGATATCTACTAGTACCATTACTTTTACAATCCGGATTAAAATACACAGCAACAATAAGCGGCCTAGTAATGCTACCTGCAAACATATTATACGCAGTACTAAGTCCAAAAGGAGGACAATTCTATGATAAATATGGTGGAAAACCAACAATAATAATTGGAGCAATACTACTACTTATAGGAACAATACCCTTCACATTATTTAACACAAACACAACACTTCTAGAAATAACAATATTCTACATACTAAGATTACAAGGATTAGTATTTATGATAATGCCACTTGTAGCATATGCAGTAAGCAACCTCCCACAAAAAGAATACACACATGGAATGGGAATAATCAACAGTAACAGACAAATATTCGGAGCATTAATAACCACAATACTAATAGCATTCGTAACAATATCCAGTAAAAATGCAACAGTAAGCACAACAGGAACAAACCATGCATTTACAGTACAAGTAATACTAATAATATTCTCAATCTTATTAGTAGGATTCTTAAAAGACTAAAATTTATCTAAATATTCTACAATTTCATCTACACTACTAGATACAAAGAATAAGTTTTCAATATTCTCATAGACAAAACCTTCATTTTTCATATCTTTTATTAACTGTATTAATGAATTATAAAAACCATCAATATTAAATATTATTACAGGTTTGTCAACTCTTTCTAAACGTTTCAGGGTTAATATTTCAAATAGCTCATCTAATGTACCTATTCCTCCAGGTGAAACTATAAAACAATCAGAATTTTCAACAAATAAAACTTTACGCTCATCCATAGTTTCTGCAAGAATTAATTTATCACAGTATTGGCATACTTTTTCAAATTCATCCATAAATACTGTGCTTATACCTAATATTGGTGCATTATTATCTTTGAAGGCTTGTGAAACCGCACCCATCATTCCATGGGAACCTGCACCAAAAACGAGTGTATGGCCTTTTAAACTTAAACTTTGACCTAATCTATAGCCTTCTTTTAAATATTTTTCATCTATTTTTCTACTTCCTGCACCATATAAACAGACTTTCATAATTTTATATTTAGTATTTTTCGTATTATAAATATATAAAAATGTGAAATTATATAAATAATAGTTAACTTAGTAAAGTATTCTATTAGTATAGGAGCATATTAAAATTGGTAGCATCATTTGAGACAACAATAATAAGCATTATAATAATGATCTTCTTAGGATATTTACTTAGAAGATTTAATTTAGTTAAAACAACTGATATCAACAGTTTGAATAATATTGCTATCAATTTAACTTTGCCCTGTTTGGCTTTTGCATCAGTTTATAGTGCAGATTTATCACATCTTTCACATTTAGCTATTTTACCTTTTGTTAATGTCTTTACTACTGCTATTGTTGGTACACTTGTTTATTATTTCTGTAAATTTAAAGGTTATAGTAAAAAGATTACATGGACAGTTATATTAGTTACTGTTACTGGAAATACTGCATTTGTTGGTTATCCAGTTTGTTTTGGAGTGTTTGGTCAAACTGGTTTAGTTACAGGAATATTTTCTGATATGGGAAGTTTAATCATATATCTACTTTTAAGTATTATTTTAACAATGGTATTAGGTGGTAGTGCTAAAAGTAGTTTTAAAAAGGTTTTAAGTTTTCCTTTATTATGGGCAGTACTTTTAGGTTTGATTTTTAATATTTTCACAGTTCCTATTGGTGATGTATTGTCTAATGTAGTTGGATATATGGGTGATGCAACAATACCATTAATTATGATTTCTTTAGGTGTTAGTTTAAACTTTAAAGGTATTAAGGATAATTTAAACTTCGCAGGTTTAGGATTTTTCACTAAATTGATATTTTATCCAATAGTTGCATTAGGTATTATTACTCTTATTGGTTTGAAAGGTTTGGAGATGAATATTGCATTAATTCAAGCTGCAATGCCTTCAGGTATGATTGTTTTAACATTAATTACTGAACATGAATTAGATTTAAATATTGCAAGTGTTATAATATTTACAACTACAATACTTAGTTTATTAACTTTATCTGGAATATTATTCTTATTATGATGGAGAGATTATTTATGAAGGTTGGATTTTCAACATTGTCTTTATTTATGAAGCCGTTAGATGAGATGTTAGAAATTGCTGCAAGGGATAATTTTGATTCAATTGAATTGTTAAGTGAAGCAGTTTATGGTCCTGAGCATTTATTGGAGAATAAGCATTTGTTGGAGCCGTTTTTTTCTTATGATTTAGATTATTATATTCATGCTCCAAATATTGATATTAATATTGCAAGTTTAAATAAAGGTATTAGGTTAGAATCTATTAGGCAGATAAAATCCTGTTTGGATTTGGCTGAAGAGATAGGTGCTAAGGCTATTACGGTTCATCCAGGACATATTGGTAGGATTGATGAACGTGTGAGGAATTTGGCTTTGGAGTTATCTAAGGAGTCTGTTAGAGAGTTGATGGAGTATAAAGGTGATTTTTTATCTATTGAGAATATGCCTAATAAACCTAAATTTTTAGGAACAAAGACTAGTGAGTTAAAGGATTTGGTTGATGAGACTGGTTGTGGTATTACTATTGATATTGGTCATGCTAATACTTGT
Organism: uncultured Methanobacteriaceae archaeon; assembly: GCA_964431035.1. Lineage (GTDB taxonomy): Archaea > Methanobacteriota > Methanobacteria > Methanobacteriales > Methanobacteriaceae > Methanobrevibacter_A. The sequence continues at coordinate 10,612 of CAYSIF010000019.1, forward strand.
CCAGGTACTTCTGAGTTTTTAGATATTCCTAATATTAGGTATTTTCATTTAAGTGATAATGATGGTATAAAAGATCAGCATATTATTCTTGGTGATGGTGTTTTGGATTTGAGTTTGCTTAGTCGGGTTGAAAATGGGATTTTGGAGTTAAATACTTATGAGAAGGTTTTAAAGAGTAGGGAAACTTTACTGGGTCTGGATTTATTGTAATTTTTTTTACAAAAATCATTTTTTAAAGTTTATTGGATTAAAATTAAAATAAACATTAAATATATTATTGGATATAATAAATAAAATGGAAAAAATATCCCAACCTAATAAAAAAATAATAAACCTTAAAAAATATGGAGTTGACCCAAAATTAAAACAAAAAACATACTAAAAATAAGCATAATCCTAATAATAATACTCACCTGCATAAACACAACAAACGCAACAGACGACGGAACATTCACAGAACTACAACAAATAATAGACTCAGCAAACGACGGAGACACAATAACACTAGAAAAAAACTACACCTACGACGAAATAATAGACAATAAAGTATCATCAATAAAAATTGATAAACCATTAACAATAGAAGGAAACAACCACACAATAAACGCACTACACAAAAGCGGAATATTCAAAAACGAAAAAATAATAGACTCACTAACATTCAACAACCTAACACTCATAAACTCAGGAGACAAATACTCCTTCAGTGCATTATACACAGTAAGCCCAACAAATGTTAACTACTGCACATTCTTCAACAACTCCAACAACAAAAGCAGTGGATCAGCAATAGCAGCATATACAACAATATACATTAAAAACTCACTATTCATAAACAATACAAACACATATGACATGCTAAGATCAGTAGTATATGTAGCAACAGGATATATAATAAACTCAAGTTTCTACGATAATAAAGGATTAGGTGGGATAGTCGGAGGATTCAGAGTAACCGCAATAAACTCAACATTCAAAAACAACAATGGAGGAAAATTCGGAGGAGCAATAAACACAAACATAATAGAAAAAGTAGAAAACTCCATATTCATAAATAACACAGCAACACAAGGAGGAGCACTCTGGGGAGATGTAAGAATAGTTCACAACTCCACATTCATAGGAAACAATGCAACAGAAGGAGGAGCAATATACTACTTCATAATGGGAGAAATATTCGAAACAATAAAAATAACAAGCAACCTCTTCGAAAACAACATAGCAACAGAACACGGAGGAGCAATATACACAAACGCATTTGTATATGCAAGTAATAATGCATTTATAAACAATACTGCAAAAAACGGAACAGACTTATTCCTTAACTCAACAATAAACCACAATATAAACAATAACTGGTGGGGAAACAACACACCATTCCCAACAGACAACAGAGTATGTATAAAAATCAACAACCTAGAACCAGAAACATGGATAATACTAACAACAGAACACCTAGATGACTACCTACAAGTAAATGCAGAAACAGGACTAATGGCAGTAATATCAACATATTATAATAATACCTCCGGAGAAATAGGAAACTTATCAGGAATAATACCAACAAGAACAATATACTACTCAGATTACATAACAAGTGTAAGTACAATAACAAGAAACGATACAGTAGTCTTCACACCAACTGCAACAGGAACATATGATATAAAAATCAAAGTAGATGGAGAAGAACTAACAATACCACTAAACATTATAGAAAAAGAAGTAGATTTAAGTGTAGATTTAACAAGTAATGCAACATCTGATGTAAACATAGTAGATTATGTGGAATTCACAATAAAAGTGAAAAATAATGGCCCAAATCCTGCAATAAGAATAAGCACAACATTCCAAATACCAAACCAATTAGAATACATAAATGACACAAGTGAAGGAGCATATAATCCAGATACTGGAGTTTGGTATATTAGATCATTAGAAGTAAATGCTGAAAAAACAATAAAAATAATAACAAAAGTCACAGATTATGGAGCAATAACAAACACAGCTTCTATAACATCAGCAAGTGAAGATAATAATCCATTAAACGATGAATCCACAGTATTAATAAATGCAAATAAAATAATAGATTTAAAAATAGCAGTAACAACTATAGAAACAAATAATGGGGCAAATTACACTATTAATATTACTAATATTGGACATACTAGTGTAACTGGAGTATATGTTGACTGTAAATTGCCATCAGAAATTGATTATGTATCAGATGATTCTAATGGTGCTTTCAACCCAACAACTGGAATATGGACTATGGGAAATATGGGAGAATATGATACTAAAATTTTAACAGTAAGCACAACAGTTTCAGGGGATACTTTAATTACAGAAACATTCACATTATATTTAAATGAAGTTGATATTCACCCAGAAGATAATACTGCTCAACTCAGTATTAACCCATCAGTAAACTTAAAACTAACAGCAACAGTAAACCAAACCACAATTAACATGCTAGATTATATAAGTTACATTGTAACTGTTACAAATTATGGGCCATGTGACGCACTAAACACAATAGTAACAATCAACTCCTCAGAAAAACTAGAATATATACAAGACAACTCAACAGGAACATACAACAAAAACACAAAACAATGGACAATAGGAACACTAGGACTACAAGAAACAATAACACTAAACATAACATTCCAAGCAAAAATAAACGGAACACTACAGCTAAACTCAACAGTAAACTCAACAGTACCAGAAAAAGACCCAAAAGACAACATAAACAAAATAACACTAACAGTAAACCCAACAGTAGACCTAATACTAACAGTAACACCAAACGAAACAAAAATAGGAGTAGGGGAAAAAGTAAAAATAAACTACACAATACAAAACAAAGGACTAATAAATGCAACAAGCATAACAGTATCATGCACACTACCACCAGGCCTAACATATGTAGAATCAAGCAATCAAGGAGAATACATAACAAAAAGAGTAGGTAGAAACACATTCGAATTCTACAACATAGCAACACCAATAGAATCAGGAAAAAACATAAGCTTCTACATAATAGCACAAGCAAACCAAGCACAAAACGAAACAATAGAATACCAACCAAGTGTAACATCCTATGAACTAGACACCAACCCAATAGACAACATAGCATCAGTCAACCTAACAATAGTACCAATAGTAGATTTAGAAATAACAATAACACCAATATACTCAGGGACAAACAACATAATCAGATACCAAATATATGTAAGAAACAATGGAGAAAACCCAGCAATAAATGTAACAGCAAAAATACCAATACCTGAAGAACTAAAATACACAAACACCATAATAGATAAAGGAAACTACAATCCAACAACAGGAATATGGACAATAGGAAACCTATCAGAAGCAATGGGAGACAACAGTCAAGTATCAATGATACTAATATGTAACATAACAAAAACAGGAACAATAACACTAAAAGGAGAAACAGACTCCAATTATAAAGACCGTGACACAACAAACAACAATGCATCAGTAATAACAACAGTATCCACACTAAGCATACAAACATACATCACAACAAACACAATAAATCCAAACCCAAACACAAACTTCCAAATCACAGGAAAAACAAACGCATACCAAGGAACAGTAACAATAACAATACTAGACTCTGAAAACAACCCAATAAGCACAAAAACAACAACAGTCACAGACGGAACATTCTCATCACAATTTGACGGACTAAATGCAGGAACATACAAAATAAACCTAGAATACACAGATCCAAACAACATATTCAGAGACTCAACAAACACTTCAACATTCACAGTATCAACACCAGTAACACCACCAACACCACCTACACCTCCAACCCCACCAACAAACAACACAAACACTACCAACAATACAAATATCACACCAACCATTGAAAAAATAGATACAAATATTACACTAACAATAAACACAACAAACCCAATCCAAATTATAGGAACACTAAGTGGAAATAACACACCAATTCCAAACCAAAACATCACAATAAAAATAAACAATAATACATACCAAATAACCACAGACAATAATGGAAACTTCAACTACACAACAAACCTAACAAATGGAGAATACAACTTAACAGTAACATACGAAGGATACAATACAAGCACAATAGAATACCAACCAATAACAATCAACCAAAATCTAATAATAAATAACACTCCAATTAATATTTCAACAGATATTATAACAATCATCACTGCAGATAATTTATCAGGCGTTTATGGAGATTCAAACACATTTATAGGATATTTAAAAGACATATTTGGAAATCCAATTGTAGGACATCATCTTTTTGTTAACTTATCTCGTGTAAGTAATGGTGCTTGGAAAGTATATGAAGTTATAAGTGACTATAAAGGAGAATTTAGCCTACCAATAAATCTTGCATCCGGTTTATATAAGGCAGAAGTTTCATATCCTGGAGCAATAATAAGAAATACTACTTATCTTCCAGCAAATGATGTTTCTGCATTAATTAGTATAAGTTCAAGTCCTGATAAAGAGGTAACGGTTATAAAAGCAGATAATCTAGAAAAGACTTATGGAAGTTCTGGAGATTTTATTGGTTATCTTTATGATTCAAATAATAATCCAATTATTGGTCATCATATAAGTTTAACATTAACTCGTTTATCTTCAGGTGCAAGTAAGACTTATGATACTGTAACTGATTATACTGGTAGGTTTAATTTGGCTATTAACTTAGCTCCAGGTCGCTATACTGTTCAATCTAATTATGTGGGTATTAGGAATTATCAGAGTTCAAGTTCTTTTAATACGATAACTATTAATCGTTAAGATAAAAATTTTTAAATATTTAATTACAAAATTAATTTATATTAAAAAAACTCTTGTGTTATTTATGGTTGAAGTAAACTGGCAAAAGGAACGTGTATTGGTTACTCCTATAACTTTGTATATGGAGTATATTAATTTGAAGTATGGTGCTTTTTTAAAGGAAAAGTTTGAAGATTTGGATTTGAATCATGGTGATTTAACTTATCTTGTGAATATTTTTTATCATGAGAATTTATCTCAACGTAAGTTGGCGGATTTGTTATTTGTTTCTGAAGCTTATGTTACTAAAGTTCTTAAGCGTTTAGAAGATAATGATTATATTATACGTGTTAAAGATAGTTCTAATAAAAGTAGGAAGATTATTCATTTAACTGAGAAGGGTAAATTAATCGTTACATCTGTTATTAAGGTTACTTTTGAATTTGAAAAGAGTATTATGGATTCTTTTGGTGATGATGATGTTGGTAATTTAAAGGGGATGTTATTTGAGTTATCTAAGAATGCTGCTGATTTTTAGTAGGTTTTGTTTTTAGAAAGATTTATATAGTATGTGTTGTAAATTATTTATTACATGTGTAAGTTATTTATTACATTTGTAATAATTTCATTACATATACAAGAAAAAAATATTTTTCCCGAAAAAAAGCATTTTTTTCTCCAAAAAAAAATAGAATATAAGCAACTAAAATCAAAAAAATTTGATATTAAAATTCGAACAAAATAATATTTCGCTAAAAAAGGTAAAAATATTTTTTTCACCATCTTAAAAAAAGTATTAAAAAAAACAATTTAGGAAGTAAAAAGAAAAAAAATAATCTTTCTACTTCCTAAAATCTCTTCCATAATATTATTTTTTTTCTTCTTATTCTTTAGAATAAATTTTCCCAGCTAATTTTTTTAGACGTCTACTTAAATCAATTAACTCGTCCTCATATTTAACCAAAACATCCTCATTAGCATTTTCCAAAGTTGTTAAACTATGATCCAAATCAGCAAGAGCATTCTCAAGAGGATTTCTATTAAAATACTCTTCTTTTTCATTTACATATTCTAAAACTTCATTTAATTTCTCATAACCTAAATCAGTATTTTCATACTTACCATCACTTCTTTTAACAATCAAACCTTCTTCACGCATCTTCTTCAAACGAGGATAAAGACTTCCAGGAGAAGGTCTATTTTTCACTTTCTTAGTAAAGGGATCATCCTTATCTACATCATGATTTTTATAATAAATCTTCTTCTTTTTCTCATGTAACTGCTTACTATGTTTTTCAATCCTGTTACTAATTTCAATACCATTTAAAGGCCCATCTTTTAATTCATATAAGATTACAATACGTAATCCTCCAAATTTATGGAAATTATCCACCATACCATATAGATAACTCCAATATTTAAAATTTATTTCATTATTTTCCTGTGTTTTTAATGTCATCTTTAATTTCAATTCCCATACAATTAATTCGTATATCGCCTAACGATAATATTATATTTATTTATACTACTATATAACAATTAATAAAATAAGAGAAAAAAACATAGGGAAAAAACACATGAAATACAGAACCATACCAAAAACACAAGACCAAATATCAATACTAGGACTAGGAGCAATGAGACTAGACTCCAACCCAAAAAACAACGAAACCAACAAAAAAATAATAAAATACGCAATAGACAATGGAATAAACCTCATAGACACAGCATACCTCTACGGAAACGGAAGAAACGAAAAAGCAATAGGAACAGCACTAAAAGAACTAGGATACAGAAAAAAAGTCAAAATATCAACAAAAATGAACAGACTCAAAATAAAAACACAACAAGACATGGAAAACATGCTACAAGAACAACTAACAAGCCTACAAACAAACTACATAGACTACTACTTCATACACAACATAACAGGATACCAAGACATAGAAAAACTAAAAAAACAAAAACTCTACCAATTCCTACAAGAAAAAAAATCACAAGGAATACTAAAAAACATAGGATTCTCCTACCACGGATCATACCAAGAATTCGAAAAAATAGTAGACGACTACAACTGGGACATGAGCCTAATACAACTAAACTACATGGACGAAAACTACCAAGCAGGCCTCGACGGAGTACACTACCTAACAGAAAAAAACATGGGAATATTCATAATGGAACCACTAAAAGGAGGACTACTCGCAGGAAAAATGCCAGAAGAAGTAGAAAAAATCATAAACACAAAAACCAACAAAACAAAAATAGAACTAGCACTAAAATGGATAACAGAAAAACCAAACATAACCTGTGTACTTAGTGGAATGACAAACACAGAAATGATAAAAGAAAACATAAACATAATAAACGACGAAAACCCACTAACACTAGAAGATTTAGAAATAATAGAACTAATAAAAAGAAAAATAACACAACTAAACAAAATAAACTGCACAGGATGCAACTACTGCATGCCATGCCCAAAAGGAATATACATACCAGACGCATTCAAACTATACAACGAAAAATACCTATTCCAAGAAAAACAATTCAAAATAATAAACAAATCATTCATAAACTACATAGGAAACCTAATGGGAATAACAGGCCAAAGACACGACGCAAACCTATGCAACCAATGCGGAGCATGCATCAGAAAATGCCCACAACACATAAACATACCAAAACAACTAAAAACAATAGATAAAGAATTTCACGGAAAACTAATAAGACCAATAGTACCAATACTAAAAAAACTAATGGACTTCGTCTTATAAACGATACAATAAAACACGACGAGCACCAAAATTCCAAAACATAACAATAATAGCACTAATAACCTTAGAAAGCAAATAAAACAAACCAAAATACTCAGTAAAAACCCACAACAACAACTCAGTAAAACCCAAACCAATAGTACTAATAAGCAAAAACAAATTAAACTCAACAATCTTATTATCACTCTTATCAGGATTAAAAACCCAAACAGTACTCAAAACATAATTAACAACAACAGAAATAACAAAAGAAAGAACACCAGATAAAAGATAATGAACACCACAAAAACTAGTGAAAAAATACAATAAAAAGAAGTCTACAAGAAAAGCAATCCCACCAACAAACTGATAACGGAAGAACTGTAAAAAAACATTATCTGTAGTTTCCTTAAAAAGCAAATTAAATATAGACTTCATAAAAAATTAATCCCAACCTAGAAAAAAATTATTTTACTTTATAGAATATTATTATAATTGATAAATAAATATTTAATCAATATTTTTTCACTATAAAACAAATTAAAAATTAACATCAAACATTCTGGATTAGAATACTATCTCACTATTTAATGATATTATCAAATTTTTAAATATTATATGCCTAATTCTTTTTTAGTTATTTAATAAAAATAACTATTAAAATATGAAAAATGATTTGATTATACAATAATTTTATATTAATCAGAAACATAGTATTAATAAACTGTTTAATTTAATAAAAACTTTAAAGACTTAGATAAAAAATGAAAACCGTCATACTAATACCCTGCTACAATGAAGCACCAACAATTGAAAAAGTCATTAACGACTTTAAAAAAGAAATGCCTCATGCAGAAATAATAATCTACGATAACAATTCAACAGATAATACAGACATTATAAGTAAAAAAGCAGGGGCAACAGTCAAATATGAATACAGTCAAGGAAAAGGAAATGTTGTAAAATCAATGTTTAGAGATATAGAAGCAGACTGCTATATAATGGTAGACGGTGATGACACATACTCTCCAAGCCATGCAAAAGAAATAGAAAAACTAATACTGGATAAAAAAGCAGACATGGTTATAGGAGACAGATTATCCTCAACATACTTTAAAGAAAATAAAAGAAGATTCCATAATACTGGAAACAAACTTATACGTAAATTAATAAACATCTTTTTTAAAAGCAATCTTAATGATATTTTAAGTGGAATGAGAGGATTTAGTTATGATTTTGTAAAATCTTATCCTGTATCTTCTAAAGGTTTTGAAGTAGAGACAGAAATGACAATATTTGCATTAAGTAATAATTTTAAAGTTGTTGAAGTTCCAATATTATATAAGGATCGTATTGAAGGTAGTGAATCTAAATTAAACACTTACTCTGATGGTTATAAAGTTGTTATGACTTTTGTTTCATTGGTAAGGGATCATAAACCTTTATTATTTTTCTCACTATTGACGGTAATTCTTTTAATTATTGCAGGTTTATATTTCATTCCTGTATTAATGTATTATCTTGCAACAGGATATGTTGATAAGATTCCAACACTTATGGTTGTTGTTATGGTTGTTATTGTTGCAGTAATATTATTCTTTACTGGGGTAATTTTACATGTGCTTAATAATCAGGATAAAAATGATTTAGAACGTCATATTAAATTAATGAGACAATTAAAAAAAGAATAAAAAAGATAAATGGGTTAAGTTGATTAATTGTGAATATGGAGTTAAATGATAATTATAAATTCTTAATTGTTTTTTCAGTTTTATTTCTCATTATTTTAGCATATTTTTCTTTAACAAGTAATAGTATTCATACTCATTTTAATTTAAGAATACTTCTTACTGTATTAATGTTTGTAACAGGTTTCTTTGTTTTATATAAGAGTGATTTGGAATTGCATAATAAGGCTTTGATTGTTTTGCTTGTTTTTGGTTTGATAATTGTTATTTTAAATCCTATTATGTTGGTTCCTGATGAGGCTGAGCATTATGCTAGATCTGAGTTGGTTTCTAATGGTGAGTTGATTCCTGTATTTCATGAGGGTAAAGGTTATAGTATTCATGAGAATATTTTTCAATTGTCTTTTAGTCGTAATTTAACATTTTTGGATGATACTCCTGCTTTTGATCCTATTTCTAATAATCTTACTTTTTATCATTCTTGTTTTAGTCAGAATCCATTTTATGGTTATTTGTTATCTGGTTTGGGTGTTTTTTTATGTAAAATTTTGGATTTAAGTGTTATTTGGTCTTTATGGTTAGGACGTTTGTTTAATTTAATTTTTTATGTTGTTGTTTGTGTTTATAGTATTCGTAGAAGTCCTTCTTATAAGATGCCTTTGTTTGTTGTTTCAGCTTTACCTATTGCTTTATCGCAGGGTGCTTCTTTTAGTATTGATTTTTTTATTATTTCTTTAATGGTTTTGGCTTGTTCGTCTATTATTATTATGTCTAAATCTAAGGTTGAGTATAAGGAATTGTTTTTATTTTTCTTTTTGATTTTATTGGTTGGTTTGATTAAGGTTCCTTATGTTTTGTTTGCTTTTTTAATTTTTATTGTGCCTCGTGAGAATTTTAAGGATAATGTTTCTTATCTTGTATCTTGTGTTTTGCCGTTTATTGTGCTTGTGGTTTGTTCTGTTTGGAGTTTAACTTTTGCTTCTGGTCAGTTGGCTTATTCTTATCGTGGTGATTATTTTATTAGTAATAATATTAATAGTTCTGCTCAGTTGAATTATTTGGTTAGTAATCCGTCTGGTGCTTTAGGTTTGCTTGGTGGTTTGTTTTTAGGTTTGCCTGGTGTTTGTATTGGGTTTTTTAAGTTTTATCATGGTATTTGGATTGAAAGTATTTTGCCTATTGCTATTTTGTATTCTTTGTTTTTTATTTTCTTTTCATTTTTATATCCTATTGATTTTAAATTATCTGAAAAGGCACGTTTGGTTGTTTTTCTTATTGTTGCTTTGATTTTTGTTGGTATAAATGTTGTTCAGTACTTGAGTTGGACTCCTGTTGGTTTAAATTATGTTGATGGTATGCAGTCTAGGTATTTTATTCCTTTGTTATTGTTTTTACCTATGTTGTTCAATTTGAATAAGTCTGATAAGATAGGTTTATCGTCAGTTAAAATTGATTTGTTGTTATTAACAACAATTCTAATAGCTCTAACAAGCTTTGTATACATGTTCACCTTTACATACTATTAAATACTTAAAAATAAAAAGTATATCTAACTTAATTAAAATTTATTTAATTTAGTTAAGTGATTAAAAATGGGAAGTATTAAAATAGGATGTATTAAAAATGAGGAATGAAATTTCAGATTTCACTCTATTTAACTTGTTATGGGGATTAAGCAAATCGAACCGTATGTATCTAGAACCTTGCTTAAAACACACAAATATAACATTAAACCAGTATCCATACTTGGTTTTCATATATAACAACAATAACTGCAAACAAGAAGATATAGCTTCAATGTTTAAAGTAGATAAATGTGGAGTATCAAGAATACTAAAAAAATTAGAAGAAAAAGGACTAGTTAAAAGAAACGTAGATCCTAAAAACAGAAGAAGTTATAAAATACTTCTAACCCAAGAAGGAAAAGATATAGTAAAAATATTAAAAGAACAAAATAAAAATTGGGAAGATAAAACACTAAAACAATTAAATGTTTCACAAGAAAACTTCTCAAAATGGTTTAAAAACCTACATGATAAATCAGAAGAATTTAGAGAAGAAATAATAAACTTAAAATAAATCTAAAGATTTATCAAAAAATTAAATAAAACATACGTTACTTTTTTTTATAATCCTAGTTAATACTATGAAATCATATTTTTTCATCTTACTATTTAGATTAACTAATATTTTTTTTAATAAAATTTTAAAAAAGATATAAATAATAATTATAAATAAATATTACAATTATTACAAAAAAAGATTATTTAATAAATATTTTTTGTGGAGTGAATTAAAAAATGAATATAATAGCATTACAAGCAAGTCCACGTAAAGGTGGAAATGATGATGTTATCGTAGATGAAATCATCAAAGGAGCAGAAGAAAACGGAAACACAGTAAAAAAATACTACCTCGAAGACTGTGACATAGCACCATGTAAAGCATGTATGCACTGTGCAAGCAACCCAGAATGTGTACGTGGAGACGATGGAAACAAAATCATAGCTGATTTAATAGAAGCAGATGGTGTAATATTCTCATCACCAATATACTACGGACAAATGTCAGCACAAGGAAAACTCATAATAGACAGATTCTTCAAAGTAGGAAAATTCACTGATGAAAGTTTAGGTGGAAAAGCAGCATTAGTCTTCACTGAAAACCAAGCTGAAGGAACATACAAAGATTACATAGCATTAACCAAAGCATCACCATTCGAATTTGTTGGATATGATGTAATAGGTGTTCTTGATGTAGGAAACGGTGCTGGAGAACCTGGTGTTGTTAAAGAACAAACTGACAAAATGGAAGAAGCATACGAAATAGGTAAAAAATTCTAAAAATATTTTACCTAATTTAAACTTTTTTTTATTATTTTTTTGGAGTATCTTAGATTATGAAAGTATTACTTGTAAATGGAAGTCCTAATAGAAATGGATGCACATTTACTGCCTTATCTGAAGTTGAAAAAACTTTAAATGAAGAAAATATTGAAACTGAAATTGTTCATATTGGTCAAAAAGATATACGTGGTTGTACAGCATGTTTACGATGTTCTGATACAGGATACTGTGTATATGGTGATGATTATGTTAACGAATTCATAGATTTATGTAAAACTGCAGATGGTTATGTTTTCGGAGCACCAGTATACTTTGCAACAGCTAACAGTACTTTAATAAGTCTTTTAACAAGAGCATTTTATGCAGGTCGTAGAAGTGGATCTGATTTTTTAAGATTTAAACCAGGAGCAGCAGTTGTTAGTGCTAGACGTGCAGGAACTACAGCATCTCTTGATGAAATTAATAAATTTTTTGCAATTTCAGAAATGCCAATCATATCCTCTAAATATTGGAATATGGTTCATGGTAATACTCCTGAAGAAGTTAAACAGGATAAGGAAGGTCTTCAGGTAATGAGAACACTTGGCCGTAATATGGCTTGGTTTTTAAAAATAAAAGAAGCAGGTATAAAAGCAGGTATTAAGGAACCTGAAAAAGAAGTGCCTGAAAGAACTAATTTTATAAGATAATCATCTTGTTTATCTTATTTTTTTTATAAGAATTTAATAATCGGAATAGAGTTTCCGTATACTATATATAAACCATACATACAAAAATATAAAATAACAATTAATAGAAAATTAAAGGAAGTACAAAATAATGATAGGAATAATTGGAGGAACCGGACCACAAGGACTAGGAATAGCAAAAAGATTCGCACTAGCAGGAATACCAGTAATAGTCGGTTCAAGAAAAGAAGAAAAAGCACTAAAAATAGTAGAAGAAACCAAAGAAGAACTAAAAGACTACGAGATAGCAGAAATAACAGGAATGGCAAATGAAGATGCAGCAAAAGCATCAGACATACTAATACTAACAGTACCACTAACAGCACAAAAACCAACAATACAAGGAATAAAAGAAGACTGCAAAGACAAAATATTCATAGACGCAACAGTACCACTAGAAGCATCAATCGGAGGACTACCAAGCTACCCAATAGACGTAAAAGAAGGATCAGCAGCAAAAAGAACAGACGCACTACTAAAAGGAACCGGAGCAAAAGTAGTAGCAGCATTCCACAACATAAGTAACAGCCTACTACTAAACATACCAGAACCAATAGACTGTGACTGCCTAATAGCAGGAGACGACAAAGAAGCAAAAGAAACAGTAATAGAACTAGTAGAAAAAATCCCAGGAATAAGAGGAATAGACGTAGGACCACTAGAAAAAGCACACATGATAGAAACAATAACACCACTACTAATAGGACTAAACATAAAATACAAATCCCACTACGGCGGAATAAGAATAACAGGAATACCAAAACTAGAAAAAGAATAAAAAAACAATACCAAAAAAACACCACCACATTTTCCCCCACCATCAAAAAAATAATAAACAAAAGATAAAAATGAAAGTTGGAATAATAGGCTGCGGAGCAATATCAACCCTAATAGTAAACACACTAAAAAACGAAGAAAACATAAAATTCACACACTTCTTCGACAAAAACATAGAAGATGCAGAAAAACTAGCAAAAATAACAAAAGGACAAGCATGCAACAACTACACAGAAATGCTAGATAAAGTAGACCTAATACTAGAAGCAGCATCACAAGAACTAGTAAAACAAATAGCACCAGAAATACTAAAACACACAAACCTCCTAAACATGAGCATAGGAGCACTAATGAACAAAGAACTACTAACACAAATGATAAAAACAGCCAAAGAAAACAACACCAACATATACGCACCATCAGGAGCAATACTCGGAATAGATGGAATAAAATCCGCATGCATAGGAGAAATAGAACAAATAAAACTAACCACAAGAAAATCACCACTATCACTAGGAATAGAAAAAGAAAAAGAAGAAACGATATTCAAAGGAAAAGCATCACAAGCAGTACAAAAATACCCAAAAAACATGAACATAGCAGCAACAATAAGCCTAGCAGCAAAAAGAGACATAGACGTAGAAGTAATAGTCGACCCAAAAATAACACAAAACATACACGAACTAAACGTAAAAGGATCATTCGGACAATTCCAAGTAAAAACACAAAACCTACCAAGCAAAGACAACCCAAAAACCAGTGAACTAGCAGCACTAGCAGCAATAGAAAAACTAAAAAGCCTAAACCAAGAACTACACATAGGAAACTAAATGAAATGCAAAAACTGCAACCAAGAAAACGATAACGATGCAATATACTGCAAATACTGCGGATACCCAACACACCAAGAAACAAAAACAATAAACACAGAAAAACTAATAATAATAAACTACATCATATCAATAATACTCGGATGGATAGGAGTACCAATCACCATACTATCAAAAACCACAAACTCCACATTCTTAGGAGCAATAGGATTCCTACTACCACTAAACCTAATAAATTCAAATGATAAAAAATTAAAAAAACACGGAATAATCCAACTACTAATCTGCATAACAGGAATAATAACACAAATAATACTATTACACTTATTTTAAAAAAAACACAGTTAACTATTAATAACAAAAAAAATTAATAATAATTTAAAAAATTTTTCAAATAAAAAAATAAATCTAAAAAAATCGTAAAGGAGGAATAAATAAAAATATGATAGAAAACAATATATGTCTTCTAACAGACAGTTACAAAGTAACACACCACTATTTCTACCCAAAAGGCACAGAAAAAATATACTCATACCTAGAAAGTAGAACAGGAGCACAATTCAACAAAACAATATTCTACGGACTACAATACATAATAAAAAAATACCTAACAGGTAAAGTAGTTACAGAAGAAAAAGTACTAGAAGCAGAAAAAATAATCCAAACACACATCGCAGACAACATATTCAACACAGATGACTGGATGTATATAGCTAACGATTTAGATGGAAAACTACCAATAGAAATAAAAGCAGTTCCAGAAGGCACACCAGTAGATGTGGGAAATGTACTAATGACAGTAGAAAACACAGATAAAAGATGCTACTGGTTACCAAATTACCTAGAATCATTACTCCTACAAGTATGGTATCCATCAACAGTAGCAACACTCTCTGCAGAAGTAA
This sequence comes from uncultured Methanobacteriaceae archaeon, assembly GCA_964431035.1. Lineage (GTDB taxonomy): Archaea > Methanobacteriota > Methanobacteria > Methanobacteriales > Methanobacteriaceae > Methanobrevibacter_A. Next base: position 25,945 of record CAYSIF010000019.1, read on the forward strand.
GAAAACTATGTAACTTCTACCTAGAAGTAACAGGATCATCAAAAGACAACCTAGATTTCATGCTACACGATTTCGGTTACAGAGGAGCAAGCTCAACAGAATCATCAAAACTCTCAGGATCAGCACACCTCCTAAACTTCAGCGGAACAGACACAATACCTGCACTAAGCATACCACAAAACTACTACAATGACCAAAACATTTATGGATTCAGTGTACAAGCAACAGAACACAGTGTAATGACATCACAAGGCCCAAAACACGAAATAGATCAAGTCATAAATGTAATAAACAATGCAAGAGACGGAATACTATCAATAGTAATAGATAGCTACAACTACAGAAACTTCCTAGAAAACGCATGCACAACAGGATACGAACTAAACACACACATAAACAAATTCCTAAACAAAACAGAAGGAAACAAAATAGTATTCAGACCAGATAGTGGAGAACCAGTATCAACAACAATAGACTGTCTAGAAATGATAGGCGAAGGCTTCGGAACACACAAAACATCAGAAGGATACAAAGTATTCAATGCAAATGTAGGTCTACTATGGGGTGATGGTTTAGACTACCACAAAATAAGAGATATACTATTCGGAATGAAAACAAATGGATGGGCAGCAGAAAACATAATATTCGGTATGGGTGGAGGATTACACACAAGTGTAAACCGTGACACACAAAGAAATGCATTCAAATGTTCGGCACAAAAAAGAAACGGACAATGGTACGATATCTTCAAAAAACCATTAGACAGTAGTAAAAAATCAAAATCAGGAAGATTCAAACTACAATTTGAAGACAATGCATTTAAAACAGTACCAATAAACACTCCAGGTGAAGACTGTCTACAATTAGTCTTTAAAAATGGTGAAATAATATCTGAAGATACATTTGAAAATATTAAAAACAGAACACAAACATACACAAATTTCCCAGTGAAGATTTAAAAACACCAATTTAAATCTTCATTAAAACAATTTAATAGGATAAAAAAGAATGAAAATAGCATTAGCAGGATGTAATGGAATGAGTCCCAATGGATTAATATCCAGAGCAGCAGTATATGACTCAAATAATGAATTAGAAAATACAATATCCATATGTATGGGAGCAACAAGCGGTGGAAATAAACATCTAAACGAATTAATAAAAAAATATCCAATAATAGCAGTAAATGGATGTAAAAACGAATGTGTAAACACCATACTTAAAGAAAAAAGAGTTCTAGTAGAAAAAACAATAAACATAGATGAAGAATTAGAAAAAACAAAACAAACTGCAAAAAACACAGTAAGACTAGATGAAAACGATGAAAAATGTGTTAAAACAATAAAAAAAGCAATACAAAATAAAATAAATGAAATAAATAAAATTTAATTTTTATCCAATATTTTTTCCTTAAAGATATCTTCTAATTCACTTCTTATTTTTTCTTCATATAATTTATTCCCAATTTCATTATTTAATGTAACTATTGCAAGTTCATATAATACTTTATTTAATGATTTTCCAAAATCAGTTAATTCATATTCTATTGTAGTATTAATTTTAGTACGTTTTATTAAATTATCTTCTTCCATTTCTTTTAGGCAATTGGATA
>CAYSIF010000020.1:0-27467 GCA_964431035.1 uncultured Methanobacteriaceae archaeon
AAGACCATTACAATCAAAATACAAACACAACAACAAATTAGCATACTAAAAAAAACAAAAAAAATACAAACAAAAAATAAACAAAAAAATTAAGTTGACCACATTGGATATTTTCAATAAATTGTTTAAAAAAAATATAATAAAAATTGTATGAAGATATAAAAAGGATTATTCCTCAACACGTTTGATTTGGTAGTTTGTACCAAAGATTGTTTTTCTTGTACGGTGTGTTTTAGCTTTATTTAATAAACGATTTAATTCTTTAATTTCATCCTTTTTTAGATTAGATGTGAAATTTTTATTCCATTTAGATTCATATAATTGAATTTCGCTTAAAAGATCTTTTCCTTTTTTTGTTAGTTTTATTTCTTTTCTTCGTTTGTTATTCGGATTTTTTGTTGTTTTAATTATCTTTTTATCTTCAATTTTAGCTATTAAACGTGTGACTGTAGATTCATTAATATCAAATAGTGCAGATAAATCTTTTTGACTTATATTTGAGTTTTCTGCTATCGCCATTATTGTTTTAAATTGAGTGTATGAAATTTCATATTCATCTAATTTGCCACTTAAATACTTTTCATGCTTTTCATTAATTTCATTAATTAGAAGCATTTCATCATTCATTCCTAGAATGTCTTTATACAGTTCAATTTCTTTATCGTTCATAGTTTTTTTCTTAATATATTTAGTATAAAAAAAGAAGTAAAATAGTTTAGAAGAATATTATCTTTTTTATTCTTCTTTATTTTGTTTTGCTTTTTCTTCTAGTGCTTTTTGAAGTTTATCCATTACTTCATTTGTGTCTACTGAGTCGTCGTTTATCATGTTTTTTACTTTTTCAACAGATTTATCTTCTTCGACTTTAATTGGTTTTATTTCTGTTACTGGTTTAAGGTTTTCTAGTTTTTCTTTATTTGCACTTGTGAAGTTTTCTGTTTTAGATATTATATTTTCTTTTTTAGGTTCTTCTGTTTCTTCTTTTTTAGGTAGTTGTGCTTTAGCTTTATTGTAGTTTTTCTTTCTTAATTGGTTTACTCTTTCTATTTCTTCACTGTATCTTTTTGCACTTTGTTCTAATGCTTTTTTTCTTAAAGCTTCTTCTTGGAGTATATTATTTTTATTTTCTTTTTTAGCTTCTTTTGGTTTATTGGATTCAGTGTATTTAATTCCTTGTTTATATAATAATCCTATTGATCTTCCTATAAATAATAATACAAATGGTGCTATTATGAAGTATGCTACATAATCTCCACCAGTTATTAAGCTTAGTAATGCCCATAGTCCTGTGAATACTATTAAGTATAGATAAATCATTGCAAACCATTTAGTGTAAGTTGAGAATCCAATTTCTTTATATATTCTGAATATTTTTTTGAATTTGAATCCTTCACTAAATTTTCCAGTTGCAATTATTCTTGTTAAGCTCATGAAAAATGGGTATGAGAATATAAATCCTAATAAGAATATTATGGTATATGTTGTTACGAATTTAGCAGACATTATTGCATATAAGAATGTTTCTACAAATTCTCCTGTTACTAAACCTAAGACCATAGTATTTGGAGTTATTAAATTCATTATCATCCATAGTGGGTTAGTGTTACCTGATGTAGAGAATAATAAGTATAATACTGCTAGTGGGATTATTGAGAATATGAATGCTAATACAAAGTATTTTATTCCATCAACAAAGTTTTCAACAACACTTAATTGAGGTATTTTATCTGTACTTCTCATAGTTTCTAGTGCAACTGAGAATAAATATCCAAATAGTATTATTTCTATTACAAATCCTATTATAAATAATATTAAACTATATGAACCTAATAATGAGGTTGTGCATAAAATGTGCACTATTACAAAAAGTACACTTAATATTAAGAATTGTTTCCAGTCTCTTAGGGGATGTTCTATACTATCCATCAGGTTATCCAATATACTCAAAAATAATCAACTCCAAAATTATAAAATTTTTATTCTAATAATTCTTTATTTTTTATTATTATTAAATATTTAATATTTTTTTCATAAGAAAAAAAATTAATTTAAACATATCTCTTTATACATAAGTCCAATACTTCTTGATAAAAAGAGCAATATGAACGGTTGGACTATTATAATATAAAATAAGATTCCTATTATACTAAATAAAAGGAAATAACTTAAAAATAACAATATAAATACTATAGCTAATGTTACTACTATCCAAAGTATGTAATCTAACCAGACTTCAGATATAATATTAATTATTGTTCCTAAATCAACACCACGAATTAAATTAAATTCATCAGCATATCTCCCTATACCAACAAATAAAAATGCTGAAAATATTAAATCTAATATTAATAGTCCACTAGCTTGTGTAATTGGCGCGAATAAGAAATATAATAACAAATCAGGTAAAAAATTAATATCTGTAATGATCTGTGTTATTAAATTAGCAATTGTGTCTCCAATTGTTAATGCAGCATTTACTTGTCCCGAAATTATTATAAGAAGAGTTAGTATTAATGTAGGTATCATAAAATAGAATATGATTAAAAATAGGAATTTAATTCCTTCATATATATTGAAAAATAGGTTAAAATTTTTTATTTTTTCATTATGTATTGTACTGTGTACTACTCTAATGAAAAATCCAATAAATATTACTCCAAAAAATAGGAATACTGCTAAGGAGACTAAACTGATAATTCCATTATTTTGAGTTAATAGTGCAGGTATAAATGCTGCTATTAATGATGTTAATAATAAGATTCCTAATATTAAAAGATAGTTATATGATTTTATTGGAAATATTAATGATTCATATGCTATTTTATAAAATTTCATTTAATATCCTAAAAATTTAATAAAAAAAAGATAATGGGAGATGTTAGTTTAGATGTCTATGTATTTAATTTGTTCGTAATTAAATACTTGTACACGGTATTCGTCCCATTCTTTGTATTTAGCATCTAGGAATTTTTCACTTATTTGTGGTCCTAATGCGTTTAGTAATAGTTCGGAGTTTTCTAAGCTGTGGTATGCTTCCCATAGACTTGTTGGTAGTGGTTTGAATCCTTTTTCTTTTAGTTCTTCTTTTGGTGTTGTGTATAGGTTGATGTCTGTTGGTTCTCCCGGTTCTGTTTTGTGTTTTATTCCATCCATTCCTGCTGCAAGCATTGCTGTGAATGCTAAGTATGGGTTACATGTTGCATCTGGTACACGGTATTCTATGTGTGTTGATTGTGATGAGGATGATGGTATTCTTATTAGTGCTGATCTGTTTTTAAGTCCGTAGCTTATGTATGTTGGTGCTTCGTATCCTGGGACTAGTCTTTTGTAACTGTTTACTGTTGGGTTTGTTATTGCTGTTAATGGGAATGCGTGTTCGAGTATTCCTCCTATGAAGTATCTTGCTTTGTCACTTAATCCATATTCTCCATCTGGGTCTGCGAATATGTTTTTACCATTTTTGAATAGGCTTTGGTGACAGTGCATTCCTGATCCTTCAACATCGTTAAATGGTTTTGGCATGAATGTTACTCTGTAGTCTTTATTATTGAATGATGCTATGTTGTCTACTATTGCTCTTATTGCTTGTTTGAATGTTATTACTGCGTCTGCTGTTGTTAGTGCATCGTCGAATCTGAATGATATTTCGTTTTGTCCTGGACCTACTTCGTGGTGTGTTGATTCTATTTTGAAGTCTAGTTCTTGAAGTTTTAATGTTATTTCTCTTCTGAAGTCAACTCCTTTATCTAATGGATCAACATCGAAGTTTGTAGCATTATCATATGGTGTTGGGTGTCCTAATTCGTTTTTGTCTAGTATGTAGAATTCTGGTTCTGGACCCATGTTGTATGTGTATCCTTTTTTGGATAGTTTGTTTAGTGCATTTTTTAGTAGGCTTCTTGGGTCTCCAGGGTATGGTTTTCCTTCTGCGTCACATATGTCACATATGAATCTGCAGGTTGCTGATTCTTGTGGTCTCCATTTTAGTGGAGAGTATGTGTTAATATCTGGTTTTAGTAATAAGTCACTTGAGGATATATCTGCAAAACCTTCTACACTGGAACCATCGAATAGTAAACCTTCATTAAATAATGTGTCCATATCTTGTGGTTTGAATGGTAGAGATATGCTTTTTGGTATTCCATGTATATCTACAAATTGTAATCTTATGAATTTTATTGAGTTTAATTGTAATTTTTCTATTAGTGCATCGATTTTTTTACTCATAAAAAATCTATTCTCCCATTATTGCTTTTATTGAATTTACTAATATGTCTATTTTTGTTTCATTTATCCCTACGGCTAGTTCTTCATCTTCAACTCCGGCATATTTACGAGATCCATCACATCCTAATGTTATATTTACTGAGTTGTTGTTTATTGGTCTTGCTACTGCATCTCCACAAATACTTTGTATTCCTGCAAAGTCTGCATGTATTCTGTCAGTATCTTCATATATTAATGATTGTGCTACTTTCATTGCTTGTACAGGTTTTGCGAATATTACTACTACGTCTGGTTTGTAGTTTGCTATTTCTAGTGGTGCATATACTATTCCGTAGGTTTGTTCTTTTATTGATGGTAGTGAGTTTAATGTTTCTTTTGCTGAATCTGTATCTTTGAATCTTCCTAGTTTAACATAGAATTCTCCACTTTTTAGTTTTTCTGGTAGTTCTGTTAGTCCTAGTGCTGCTGCTCCTCCTTTGCAGGATTGTTCTTCTAGTGTTGCATAAAAGGTTTCTCCTTTTGATGCTCTTTTTGTCATGTCGCAGTGTCTTGCGGGAGTTTCTATTTTGTTTATGTTTTCTGGTATTTCAGATTCGTTTTTTAGTATTTTTATTGCTACAGGTTCAGAGTTTAGATTTAGCTTTTCTTTTAATAGATTTGCTATTTCTTTATTTTTTATTTCATCTACCATTCTTTGTCAACACCATTTTTTTATTGAGTTTTTTTATATTATTATATTTGTATAATTATTTTATAAATAGTTTTATTTATTTGGTTTTTATTGTATTGTTTAATTTTATTTTGTCTTTTATGAACATTTAATATAATTTAATTGATAATATTATTATTTTGTATTAGTATTTTATTAAAAAAATTGTCGGAATATACCTTCCAACATATAAAAATATTATCTCAAGGCACAGTAAAATCCTCATCTTCATATTTACTACAAAATGTTTTAAAATCACAACCATTACATGTACGTTTATCACCATTACCCATCCAAGAATCCCTAATCACACGACCTTCCATCTCATTAATAGTACATTCCTCAATATTAGAAACAACCTCATCAAATTCAGATAAAGCTTCCTTAGTAATATCATCATTAATAGGCACAACACGAACACATCTATCTAATTTAAACTCATCAGATAATTTTGGAAATTTCCTTGAAGGATCCCAATTAAGAATCTTCTCCTCATCCTCAGGATAACCTGTAACATCAGTTGTTCCATTAATAATATCTTCCTGAATTAATTCAATATCCATTTCAGAAGGTTCTAACTCATTTAAATAAAAAACAATACCTCCAATAACTTCCTTACTATCTTCTTGCATACTTCTAAGCCAAGCATAAGTTTGTATCTGCCAATCATGACGTTGCCAAAACTTATTATCAGATGCAGGTCGTTTCATACCTTTATAATCAATAATAATCTCATACTCATCACCTTCAAGTGACTTTAAATTACTCATAAATTCATCATTTTTAGATAAAAACTCAACAATCTTATTAGAAGGATTATCCCAATCATCATCTACCTTAAGACTACTTAAAACATCAATAATACCATTAACACTATAAAATTTACTTCTACTATGACCCTCAGAATAATTAGGCATATCCCTAAAACCTTTCAATAAAACCTCAGCATTACTAACTAAAGGAAAAAGATAAGGACCAATAACATTAATAGCAGACTCAGCACGAATACTATATAACAATTTATGAGGATGATTAGTATCCTTACAATAAGATTTAACATCACTTCCTTCTTTATATGTGCAAAAATAATCTTCTGGAGGATACAAACCTCTAACCTGTAATCTTTCATCAATTATTTCTTCCAATGGTCTGATATCTTTCTTCCAATCCCATGGAAAATTAGTGTTTCCTTCTTCATAATGAAGATATGCTTCTTCCATAATTCCATGAATAAATTCACCAAACCACAATTGCACAGGCTTACTTGGAGGTAATGCACCCATATTCTGATAACGATACTGTAAATTACATGTTAAAAAACTTAAGATATCTCCAGTTAAACTATATTCTGGTAATGTAAATGACTTATTTCTTGAAGATAATTTCAAAAACTAACACACTCCCATAAAAACTTATATTAAATAGATTTCATTAAAACCAATATACTCTTCATTACGATTCCAACCTAATGCTACATTAGGAATATTCTTATGTTCTGATTTACCATCATAACCATCAATATTACTATCTAAACCAATTAATAATAAAACATCCTCAGCCCTAGAAAATGCAACAAAATATAAGCGAGTTAAATCATCAAAATTCCTATCAGAAACATTACGCTCTGAAATTCCAAGATTACTATGAGACCTTATCCTATCCTCTAAAATTGTGCTTTTAGGTTCCTTTTTAGGAAATCTTAAACTACTAGTCTTTGCAGCATTCTTATTAAAACGAGACCCAACATCCACAATAACAAATGGAAATTCTAAACCTTTTGACTGATGTATACTCATAATATTAATAGAATCATGAGGCAAATTATTTAAATAAGACTCATCAACACTAACTCCCCCAGTAGCAATAGGAATAAAAACATTCCATAAAACTTCATTAACACTTCTTTCAGTCAAACTTTCACTATCAAAAAATATACGCCCATTAAATTCATTAAAAAAACTAGACTGACTTATAGTTTTTGTTATAGTTTCAAAATAAACAAAACCTTCAATATCATCTTTAAAATTAGGTAACCATCTAACTAATTTATATGCTAAATCTAATAAACCTACACTACTTGGCCATCTATCAGTATTATAAGGGATTCTTGTACGCCAATGAGTCATAAAATCATATAAAGTAATAGGCTCTTGAGGATCTGGAGAAGTTTCCATAAATTTAATTGCTTTTTTACGCCAACGATTCATTTTAAATTTAGCAGCCTTAGGAATTGCTTTATTTCTTTTCTGAATAAAAGCATCAGGATCAATACACTCTAACATTAATCCACAAAAAATACTAACATCTTCAATACTTTCTAAATCCTGACCCCTTGGATTAAATACACTTATACTTTCTTTAAAACTATTTAAATCCTTCTTTAAATGATGAGGAAACATATTATTCCCACCAATACGTTCCTTAGGAGAATATGATAAAAGTGCAATATCAGATGGAGAACCATCCTTAGGATCTAATTGTAACTTAATAGAACCTTTATCTTTAGCTAAATCAATATCCATCTTACGTGCATTTAAAACCATATCTTTATCATTACTAGAATATTTACTTGCAGATTTAGAATTTAAAACCCTTTTAACATTTAAATTAACTTCTTCACCTTTAACTAATTTATTAATTAATTTACTTAAATCCCTAGATAAAATTTTAGGATTTTGACGAAACATTCCCAAAACAGGAACATTAATCTTATCCTCCCCAGTATTATCCTTTGCAAATTCAATATCTGGTTTACCACTAACACGAGCATCCTGATAATCAGAATCAAGACCTACAAAATGATTACATAAATCAACAATATGTTCACTTGAACGATAATTATTTTTCAAATTAACTTCAGTAACATCAATACCTAAGGACTCCTTTGCACGAGCCTTAAAATCAGTAAATAAATCAACAGTAGCTCCTCTAAAACGATATAATGATTGATCATCATCTCCCACAACAGTTATATTCCCACCATTTTTTAATGCAGATTCTGCAATTTTAAAGTAGATTTTTTCTTGTAAAAGATTAGTATCCTGATATTCATCAACAAGAACAACACGAATATTACTTAAATATTCATCAAATTTACCATTATTTAAAGATTCTAAAAAACGGAATTCTAACATTGCAAAGTCTAACATGTTACGACTATTTAATTCATTAACATAATCTTCAATACATTCTATAGCTAGACGTGCTCCACGTGTACCATCATTTAAACTTTCCCAATTGTTAACATGATCATAATATAAGCGGTCTTTGAATTTTAGTAAAACTTCACACATTCTTGATAAATTTGATAGACTTGTATCTCTATTATCAATGTGTCCTAAGTATTCTTGGAGGTCTTTGCTTTGATATTTATCTCCTTTGAATAGTGCTATTTTTGTCATTGCATTTTTAGATATGAAGTCTTCTATGATTATTGGTTGATTGGTTCCTGGATCTCTGTGTAGTCTCATTAGTTCTTCACTGATACTGTCTAATGTTCCTGTTAGTATTTTGTTTAGGTCTATTTTCATTAGTTCCCGTAGTTCTTCATCATCTGTTATGAACATTTTTCCTACGATATTGTTTTTTATTTCTTGACCCCAACTTAATATTCTTGATAGTAGTTCTTCTGCTGCTTTTTTAGTGAATGTTGTGACTAGTATTTCTTCTGGTTTAATATCATCTACAAATATGTATTTTAATACTTTAAGCACCATTACTGTGGTTTTTCCACTTCCTGGTCCTGCAACTATAAATCCTGAATCATTTATTTCTGCTTTTATACTGTTGTTTTGTTCAATATTTGAACCAATATCCCGTTTTAAGTCTTCTATTACAATTGTTTGGAATTGTTCATAAGTTATCAAAAAGAATTTTCCCCCTTTAATTATTGTCCTCTATTAATTTGGATAAAAAGCATACTAGGTTTATTATATCTATTCTGTTATGTTTTATTATTGGTATTATTGGACCTATGTTTCCTGTTTCTTTGTAGGTTTTCCAGTAGCCAGGTATGTATTGTCCTGGAACATCATCTTCCCTGTGGAAGTTGAATATTTCTGCTTCTATTGTTTGTAGTTGGCAGTTTGGTAATTGTTCACCCCATATTTTACGTGCATAATACATTAAGTCGAAGTTTATTAGTTTTGGTTGTTTTAGTCTGTATAGTCTGCTTCTTGTGCTTATGAATGGTACATCGAAGCATTTTCCATTGAATGTTACATATACACTGTCTTCTGTTAAGTGTTTGAAGTATTCTTTTAGTATTGCTGCTTCTTGGTGGTAGTCTTCTAGGAAGTATTGTGTGGAAGTTAGTTTGTTGTTTTTTATTTCTGCTACTCCTATGAGTATTATGTGTGTGTTTGTTAGTCCGAGTGTTTCAATATCCATGAATTTGAAGTTTTCTTTTGGTATTTTGCTTGTTATGTTTAGTATGTCTGTGTTGTTTTTTGTTCTTTTGATTATGTCTACTTGATTTTTTATGTTTGTTGAGTTTAATTCTTTTAGGACTTTTTCTGCTTTTGTTTTGTATTTATCATGTTTTAGTAGTGATTCTATGTTAGTGTATCCTTTTTCTTTTAGTTTTGTTTCTGTTTTGTTTCCTATTCCTTTTATTATTTTGAGGTTGTTTTTGATTTTGTGTGTGTTGTCTGGTGTTTTGAGTTTTCTTTTTTTGTCTGTTCTTGTTATTTTTATGCTTTTTCCGTATTCGTTTTCGAAGTATTCTGCTCCTGGCATATCGGTTAGTTGTTTGTTTTTATATTTGTTTATTAGGCCATTTTTTAAGTTTTTGAAGTATGTGTTGCTGTTTTTCATTCCTCTTTCTAGTGTTTCTTTGTTTGGTGATTGGCTAGTTAGTGAGTTATCTAGGAAGTTTTTTAGACAGGCTTTTCTTAAGTATTCTTCATGTTCGTAGTCGTTCATATGTATTAAACTCTTTAATTTTTATTATAATATATGGTTTGGCCTAGCATTTGAAAAGTATTATTTAATTTTCATGTTAAATGAAAGATAATCGTATGGTAGTTCGCAGCATGGTGTTATGTGTTGTTGGTTTATTGCAACTTCACCATATTCTTCTAGGATTTTTATTAGTGATTCTTTTATATTATTTAGGTTTTCAGGGTTGTAGACTCTTATGTTTCCCATAAATCCTGTGAAGTCTTTATTGTTGAATATCATTATGTTATCTAAGATGTGTGTTTCGTTTTTATCTTCCAGTACTTTGTTTACATCTTTTATTATCGTTTCTTTTATTTTTGTTTTTTCTTCTTTTTGCATTTTTATTTACCTGTTTTTAATTCTAATAATAGTTCGTTTGCTTCTAAGTGTCCAGGGTCGATTTTTATTGCTTTTTTTAGGAACATTAGTGCTCCCATTTTATCTTCTTGTTTTTCTAGTATTGCTCCTATTAGGTATAGTGCATTTGAATTGTTTTTATCTGTTAATAGTATTTCGTTACATATTTCTTTTGCATAGGTGTAATTTTGATTGTTGTAGTGTTCTATTGCTTCGTTATATAATGGGTTGTCTGTTTCTTCTATTTCTTCTATTATTTCTTCTTTTTCTTCTTCTATTGTTGTGTTTTCTGGGTTTTCTATTGATTCTTTTAGGTAGTTTAGTATGTCTTGTGTTGCTTTTTTGTGTAGTGGTTTGTTATCATTACCACATTTTGGTGAGTATATACATGACGGACATCCATCTTCACATTCACAGTTGTCCAGTAGGTTTTTTGTACTGTTTACTAGTTGTTGGAATAGTTGGGATGCTTTTTCACTTATTCCTATTCCTTCATCGTATGCATCATATATGAATATTGTTGCTTCTTGTGTGTCTTTGTGGTAGTTTGTGCTTAAACCACCTATATCGAATCTGTCACACATCACATGTAGTGGGAATAGTCCTATTAGTGCATGTTCTGCCCCATGTAATCCTCCTGCAAATGCATCTTTGTCTGTGTATTTGTCTTCTATTTTTTCTTTTAATTCTTCTGGTATTGTGAACCATATTCCTTTAGTTTGGAATTTTAATGGTGGTAAGTCTAGTATGTATTTTCCTATTGTTTTACTGTATTGTATTTTTTTGTAGTGGTGGTAGTCTTCTGATACTTCTACTTCTCCAAAGTGTACTAGTATGTTTCCATAGTATTTTTTGCTTATTTTCTTTTTTATATTTACTTCAACATCTTTTAGTACTGTTGTGTGGTAGTTTACTTTTTGTTTTTCAACATTGACATAGTGTTTTTCTAGGTTTAAGTATTTTACTGTGTAGGTTTCTCCTTTGTTTATAAGTACTGCTCCAGGGTGTGCTTCTCTGTATACTTGTGATCTTTCCATTACTTCTAGTACTTTTCCATTGTTAACTATTTTGAAATAATCATTGCTTAGTTGATCTAGTGAGTATTTGAAACTTGGACTGTCATCGTAGGGATAGTTGTATAGTGTGTGTGCTAGTTTTAATTCTTTTTCTTCTAGTAGTTTGTTTAATTCAACTGGACTTGCGTTGAAGTATTCTTCTGCTTCTTCTTTAGTTAATGGTATTTCATTTGCTGCACATATTAGATGTGATTTTGTGATTTTTGGGTTGTGTAAGTCTATTACTACATTTTCATGTGTTTTATCAAAGAAGAAATCTGGGTTTTTCATGAAGTATTGGTCTAATTGGTTTTCAAATGCAACTAGGATTACTAGGGATTTATTTATTCCTCTTCCTGCACGTCCTCCTTGTTGCCATACACTTATCATTGTTCCAGGGTATCCACTTATTATAACTGCATCTAATGATCCTATGTTAATTCCTAGTTCTAGTGCGTTTGTGCAGGTTACTCCTAAGTATTTTCTTGATTTTAGTCCCTCTTCTATTTCACGTCTTTCATCTGCTAGGTATCCTGCACGGTATGCTGTTATTCGGCTTGTTAGTTTTCGTTTATATTGAGCCATATCTGATTTGGCCCACATTGCGATTAGTTCTGCAATTTTACGTGAGACTGTGAAGCATAATGTTTGAACATCTTTTAGTAGTAAGAATAGGAATATGAATTCTGTTTCTTGGTGTATACTTGGAGCATCTGTGTTTTTCTTTTTCTTTTTTTTATTGAATTGTTTGTACGGGTTGTATAGTATGAAGTCTTTATCTCCACTAGGTGAGGTGTCTTTGTAGATGTGTGAGAATTTTTCTCCTGTTAGTCTTTCTGCTAGTTCCATGGGGTTTGCTAGTGTTGCACTACTTAGGATGAATTGTGGGTTTGATCCATAGTATTTGCATATTCTTTTTAGCCTGCGTATTAGTAGTGCGACATTTGATCCGAATACTCCTTTGTAGAAATGTGCTTCATCGATTACTATGAATTTTAGGTTGCTGTAAAATCGTTCCCATTGGTGGTGCCATGCTAGTATGTGGTGTAGTTGGTATGGGTTACTTAGGACTATGCGTGATTTTTGACGTATTGCGTATCTTTTGCTTTTTGGTGTGTCTCCATCATAGGATGCTGGGTTGATTTTGAAGTTTAATTCTTTTTCAAGGTTTTCTAATACGTTTAGTTGGTCGTAGCTTAGAGCTTTAGCAGGGTATATGTATAGTGCTGTTGCATTTAAATCTTCACTTAGAACTTCTAGAACAGGTAGGTTAAATGAGAATGTTTTACCTGATGCTGTTGGTGTTGTTATTATTATGTTTTCTTTATTTCTTACTCTTTTTATGCTTTCTGCTTGGTGTTTGTATAGTTTTATGTTTTTATTTGCTAAGTATTCTATTATATCTGGGTTTAAATCTTCTACATATTCGTATTCTGCTTTTTGGCCTTTTATTGTTTCGATATGCTCAATCTTATTTTTAAATCGTATATCTTTTTTAAACTTATCAACAACAGACATAATAATATAACACACAATAAAGTAAATATAATTAGAAATAGTGTTTTCTTAATAAATATTAAAATAAAATGATATAAATAATTATTTATTTAGTTAAGATATGATTGTTTTTTAAAATTTTGATTAGTTTAGGAGAATTTTTTTATTATGGCTGTTATTGATGTTAGTTTTAAATCTGAATCTTTGTTGCGTAATGTTAGTTTTAAGGTTATTTTACCTGTTGAAGATAATTTTGATATTGAGTTTAGAACTTTGTATTTGTTGCATGGTATGTTTAATGAGGGTGATGATTGGATTAGAAGGACAGATATTGTGAGTTTGGCTAAGGAATATTCTTTGTGTGTTGTTTTGCCTAATGGTGATAATTCTTATTATATTAATGATTTAAGTTGTCATAATTTGTATAGCGATTTTATTTTGGAATTGGTTAATTTTACTCGTAGTGTTTTTCCATTGTCTTGTAAAAGGTCTGATACTTATATTGGTGGTGCTAGCATGGGCGGTTTTGGTGCTTTGTATAATGGTTTGAGGTTTAATGATACTTTTTCACGTATTGCTTGTTTTTCTCCTGCTATTTATCATGAAATTGTAGATTGTGAGGATGTTGGGGATTCTGTTTTTAGTGTGGTTAGTGGTTTTTTAGAAAATAAGTTTGAGGGTAGTGATATTAATTTAAGAGATATGGTTGATAGTTTAGATGTGGAGTCTATTCCTGGTATTTATTTGTATTGTGGTGTGGATGATTATTTGTTTGATTCTCTTGTTGGTTTTAAGGATTTTTTAGAGGATAAGTGTGTTGATTTTTCTTATTGTTTTGGTAGTGGCGAACATAAATGGGTTGTTTGGCTGAGCATTTGCCGTGTGTGTTAGATTGGTTGTGTAAAAAAGAAGATGTGTAAAAAATAGTGAATTATACTTTAAATCAATAATTTTTCTTAATTTTTTAGGTGAATGAAATTTTTTTTTTTGAATAAATTATTTTTCGTGTTTTTTTAGGTAAAATATTATTTATTTTTAAGGTTTTTATTAGTGAGGATTGAATTTTAGCTTATTTTTTTGGAAGGTTCACTATTTTTTTCTTCTTTTTTCGTGTTTTTTTACGAGAGATAAAATGTTTGTTTTTTGTGTTTGATGACATATATTATGGTATTCCATTTGGAATGTTTTTTGTTATTTTTTCTTGTTTCCTATTTTTTTGGTTATTTTGGTAATTATGTTTACAGATTTTTTATTCCTCCTTTTTTAATTTAGAAAAAATTATAACAATTGTTAATTTTTTTAATATTAAAAAATGACACTGACTAAAAAAACTCTTTTAAAAAAATTAACATGATTAAATTGTTATAATTTAAAAAGTATAACTCTATAAAAGATTAGAATCCAAAAGGATAAAATTCTTATCTTTAATCATATACTTTTTTTATAATTTTTTCCATATTTTAATTAAAAAATTTTTTTTATACGATAACAAAAATATAACAATTGTTATCTAAATATAAATTAAATAATTTCTACTATATAAAAGTAACTGAAAAAAAGAAATAAAAAATAAAAAAGTTATGGATAAATACTTTCAGGAGGATTTTCTAAATCAATAACCTTTTTATTCTCAAGATTCTCATAACCTAAAGGAGTATGAGTAGATAAATAAATTGTTTTATTATTCTTAATAAACTCACGAACATTATCTAAACTTTCACGAGCAAGATCCACATCCTCAAAAACAATAGATAATTTATTTGCATATAAAGCTTCATCAGTATAAGTAATATCTCCATGAATCATATAAAACAAATCATCATCTTCAACAATAACAATACTATTACCCATCGTATGTCCTTTAGCTTCAATTAAATAAATATTATCTGTAATTTTCTGAGACTTTTTAAAATTATAATATTCACCAGAATCAAATTCAACAGGAACAACATTATTTGAATCTAAATCTAATTCTTCAGCCTCAGTTTTTGACATATAGATCTTAGCATTAGGAAATTGTCTTAACTCTCCAGTATGATCTGGATGTTTATGAGTTATTAAAATTTTACTTACATCTTCTTTTTTGTAGCCTAATTCACTTAGAGCAGAGATATAATCCTGAATTCTACTCCCCATATAAAGAGGAGTTGTTTCATCAGGACTTGTTTCGGGTAATTCTGAAGGTACATCAGTATCTACAAGTATTACTTCATTACCGGTATCAATTAGGTAATTTTGAATGCTTGATCTGTATTTGATTGTCGCATCAAAATTTTCCATACCCTCTTCTCCACCAAATGCGAAGGCTTGTGTCATATAACCATTTTCAAAGGTTTTTATTGCTTTTATTTTCATATTTATTCCGTTGCGTCTGCACCTTTTATTAATAATTGAGTTAAATAGTTTTCTTTTCCAATCATTTTAACAAGATCTAATTGTTGTTCGCTCCAGTACATATCTTCTTCTTCATCTTTGAGATATAGTTTCATTAAATCATAGGTTGTGTTATCAAATATTCCTGAGTCCATTAGTTGGTTTAATACTGCTATTCCTTCAACAGATACATTGTAGTCTGCTTCTATGAATTCTATAATGTCTGTGTATATTGGTGCTTCTGGTTGTGCTTCTTGTTTGATTTCTCCACCTAGGTCTAATATACGGTCCATGAATTGTTCTACGAAGTCCATTTCTTCTGTTGCATGTGTTGCATATTTGTCTCCGAGTGTTTGGAATCCTAGTCCTGCGAATACTTTGGATTGTATTCTGTGTCCAAATGAATTTGCTGCTAGTCCTGTTACTATTGCTTGTAGTGCATCTATTGTTGCTTGTTTATCAGCCATATTTTTCACCATTATATATTTTTTCTAAAAAAGACTTAACATAGTTAAGACTTTCATATACTAAAATTTTTATAAATACATATTTAAATAACTTTGCCAAAAAAGTAAAAAAAATAGGTTAAAAACTTAACTGAGTTATCTTTCTAAGCGTCTTCCACTTTCGAAATTACCTTTATTTAATGCACTATTAGAAAAGCCTTTAATCTCATCAAAATAAGAAATATCTGTATCAGTATCTTGTAAACGTTGAATATATAATGAAACAACTTTATTTAAATAATTATTTGAAGTGAAACGACAATCAAGAACAATACTATCTATTCCTAATTCTTTTATAGTATCAATTTCATCAATTAAAGATAAGCAATCTGTATTAAAGAAATGAGTTCTATTATTATAGTCTTGCAATATTTTAAATTTATAATTATTTTTCTTATCTTCTACAATAGCATATTCATATGTTTCTAGGTTTAAATCATTTCCTTCTGTTAATTTTGTGAAATTGTCATTTGTCACCATTATTTCTTGGTTTCCAAATACTATTAATTCCATATTACAATCTGTTGTATTGTATTGTATTAAATCTTCAATTTCTTTTTTACTTAATTCATTTGATATTGTTAATGCTTTGAATCCCGTGTCGTTTAATATTTTTGTTGTATAATTATTCCAGACATTTAATGTGTGTGAACCATATACTTGTGTTTCGAAGATTTTTGGTAGTGCTGGTGAGTCTCCTTGTATTGAGATGTTAATATTTTTCTCTTTTAGGTTTTCTATTATTGTTTTTATCTTTGTTAGGTCATTATCTGATATGAATGCTGGAAGTGTTAGTACTATTTCTTTATCGTATGCTATGTTTTGTACTTCTTCTAGTTCTTTTTCTAGGTTTTCAAAGTATGTTTTTTTGTTTTTGTATGTGTATGATGGGTCGTAGTATATTTTGTTTATTGGGTATTTGGTTATTGTTTTTACTTGTTCTATGTTGTTTATTATTATGTTTATTCCTAGGTAGTCTGTTTTTTTGTTTTGTTTTGTGTTTTTGTGTTTTTTTATGAATTGTTTTATTGTTATTCTTTTGTCTTCGGCTTCTTTTTCTTTTGGTTTGTAGTGTTCTAGTAGTAGTTGTTTTCCTTTGTTTAGTAGTTCTCTTCTTATTCTGTTTATTTGTCCTATTGGTATGAATATGTCTTCAGGTATGTTTATTTTGATTTGTTTTATGTAGAATGGTGTGTTTCCTGTTTTTTGGAATTGTTTTTCTATTATTTCTGGTGTTGTTGGTCTTTTTTGTGCTTTTTCTATTTTTTCTTTTGATTTATATCCATAACTTATGTTTGTATTATCTACTTGGAAGCTTGCATTAATCACTATTTTATCCTTATTGTTTTTAGCTACATCAAGGGATAATGGAATATTTGATTGCACTTGTTCTTTTTTATATTTTTTAACCTTGTCATGTAGATTCTTACTATAACTTATGTAAACTTTGTCCCCAACATAAACTTCACGAGTAGTTTTAATAATAATTTCATTTTCATCCTGTTTTAAAATATTATCAATATAAATTCCACGGATTTTACTTCTATTTTTAAATCCAATACCATCCCCATTTATTAAGGTTGGATGATCTGGTGATTCAAATTTAATAGTAACCTCTTCACCATTAATTTTAACAATATCACCAAGATATAATCCTTGATGATAACTAGATTCTCTTCCCATTACATCTCCAGGAGCATCATCTAAAATATAACCATTAGTATAATACCTATTGAATGTTAAATCCATATCTCTGTTTAAATCTTTTAATAATAGAGGATCTATTTCTTTATCCATATTTTCCATAAGTGTGTGATATGTATTTACAACTGTTGCAACATAATCTTCAGATTTTAATCTTCCTTCGATTTTTATACTTTTAACTCCTGCATCATTGATTTCTTTAAGATTATTAAATGTTGCAAGGTCATGTGTTGATATTAAGCAACCAGTACTAATGTTTTTATTTTTATATTTTAATTTGTATTGGCTTCTGCAGGGTTGTGAACATGCTCCACGGTTTGCACTTCTACCATGAATATAACTGGACATATAACAGTCCCCAGATATACAGTAACATAAACTTCCGTGTCCAAATACTTCTAAATCTAAGTTTATATCTTCTTTTTCTAGTTTATTGTGAATGTTTTTAATTTCAGTAGTGCTCATTTCACGTGGAAGGATAATTCTGCTAACTCCATTATCTCTAGCCCATAGTAGACTTTCGTAATCTCTTAGAGTCATTTGTGTTGAAGAATGAACATTTAAATCAGGTAAAAATCTTTTTAAAAGGTATAATAATCCTAGGTCTTGAACGATTACTGCATCCACACCTATACGATATAAGAATTGTGTATATTTTAGTACTTCCAGTATTTCTTCACTGTGGAATAGTGTATTAACTGTTACATGTACTTGTGCATTATTTAGGTGAGCATATTCCACAGCTTTTTCTAGTTCTTCACTTGTGAAATTATGTGCAAATGCTCTTGCTCCGTATCTATGTCCTGCAATATAGACTGCATTTGCTCCAGCATTTATTGCTACAACTAGTATTTCATATGATCCTGCAGGTGCTAAAAGTTCAGTTAACATAATATTTTTTTATAATTCGTTTGTACTTTTTATCATGTCTATTATACATGCTGCGTTCCAACCTACAATACCATCAGAGTATTTTTCTAGTTCTAATGGTACTTCTTCCATACCAAATGGTCGAACGAGTACTAAAGTTATGTCTTTTTTTTCTGCAATTTTTACAAGATGGTTCATCTGTTCTTTATTATCATTGTATAATCCAGACAATATGATTATTGCATCTATGTCATCGAAAAATGATTCTGGCGCAGTTAGATAATTATTTGCTCCTATTGCTGTTTCTTTCCATAGAAAGTCTGGTCTTGAGTATAGTTTTTCTGTGAATTGTGCATATTCATTATTTTTATCTTTTTCTCCTCTTGTTATGAGAAGATTATATATTTTACCTTCTTCTTCAAACATGATTTTATAATTCCTTTTAAAATTAGTTAGTATTATATTTAGTATTTTTTCTTTTTTAATAGTTTTTTTGAAAAAAGAGTTGTGTTTTTTAAAAATTTAAAATAAGTATGGGGGAAGAATGTTAAATTTTTTATTTCTTTTTGTATGGTTTAGTTTTTTTATAATATTCCTGTGGATTGAAGTATTGATTGTAATCCTAATATGAATATTGCAAGTCCGCCTATAAAGTTTATGTATCTTGCATATTTTATTGCAATACGTGTTCCGAATGTTCCAATTAATAACCAGATTATGACTGCTATTAAACTTAGTATTCCAAGGCCTATTGGGTTTACATGTGCTACTGCTCCTTGTGATGCAAGTATTAGGTTTTCTATGTTCCCAAATATTATTAATCCTGCAAAGTGTCTAATATCTACATCAGCCATATTTATTCGCCTCTTGCTGATTCTATCATTGCTTGTAATCCTAGAATTAGTATTGCTAATCCGCCGATGAATTCTATTATGTTTGCATATTGCATTGCGAATTGTGTTCCTATTGTTCCTAATACTAGCCAGAATATTACTGCAATTATGCTTAATATTGCTAGTTTTAATGGATTTACTCCTGCTACTACTCCTTGTGATGCGAGTATTAGGTTTTCTATGTTCCCAAATATTATTAATCCGAAAAATGGTATGTATTGCTCTAACATTTTATTTTTCCCCATACATAAAAAAGAATATATAAATTATTTTTATTACTGTATAAATTATAGAATCTTTTTATATATAAAGTTTTTTAATATTAAAACATTATAATAATTATATTTTGAGCATTATAAATGTATTCTAGATATTTTTTTATTAATTAGATTCGTTTTTAATATTTATTTTATTTTTTATGGATTAATTGGTTGTTTTTTCTGTTTTTATTGGTTTTGTGAAGAAATAGATTATCGGAAGTATACTTCCGATTTAATATGAACAATAAATTTATAATAATAAACGAACACCAAGCATATTAAAACCTTGATCCTCATCACAAATAACTTCTAACTTATTAAATTTTGGAAAACTATCACGAACATGAACAAGCTTACGTAAATCCAAATCTAAATTAGTAAAATAAATTTCAAAACCATTTTTAAAAAAATAAGCATTACTTCTACACTTTAACTGAGCACCATAGAAAAACTCTTCCATCCTATTTTCTAAATCTAATTTATCAAAATCAGATAATTCTTCACCATTAATAAAGTTTATAATATCATCTTCTAAACCTTCTTCAATAGGATATAATCGCAATTCATTTTCCATTTCGTTTAAAGATGATAAAAGACTATCTCTATCTAATTCCACCATTTTATCCTTCAACACCTAATTCATATAATGCTTTTTTAGCTGCTTCCTGCTCAGCATCTTTTTTATTTTTACCTTTACCAACACCCAACTTTTTACCATCAACATTAACTTTTATTATAAATGTCTTATCATGAGGCAAACCATATTCTTTAATTACTTCATATTCAACTGATACTTCTTCTGCATCACCATACTCTTTTAATGTAGATTTATAATCATAGAAAAATACTCTTTTTTGACGAATATATGGATATACTGTTTGTTTAAGGAAATCATCTACCTGATCTATTCCTTTATCCAAGTATATTGCACCAATAAAAGATTCAAAAACATCTGCAGTAATGCTTATTACTTCGTTTTCTGTGATTCTTCTATCTTCCAAGTTTACCTTCACATATTTATCTAAGCCATATCTATGAGAATAGAATATTAATGCTTGTTGACAAACATAATTTGCACGTATTTTAGTAAGTTTACCTTCACCAAATTCAGGATGCATTTTATATAAGTATACTGAAACTAGCATATTTAATGCTGAGTCTCCAAGAAATTCTAATCTTTCATAATCTTCATCTGAATTTATTTTTGTAGCATAAGATGAATGAGTAAATGCTAATTCATAGTAATCCCTATTATTTGGTTTTATATTGAATTCATCCAATAGTTTTTCCATAAATATCACAATAAAAAAAATAATAATTCCAATATATTATTATCTAGTTTAATTTATTAAAGCATTACCATTGAAAAGTAATTTCTATGGAAAAATCGAATAAAAAATAGAAAAAAGAATGAAATGAATTAACTCATTTCATTAAGTTCATTTAAAAATGAAACAACACCAACACGTTTCATAGTGTCAGCTAAACGTTCTTTTTGTGGTTTTTCACCATATTTATCATATAATTTTAAAACATTATCTAATGTTTTAAGTAGTTCTTCTTCGGTTTCTATGAATAGTTGTGAACCTTCAACAACTTTTCTTCCACTTTTACCACCAATAAAGACAGAGTATCCTTCAAAGATAATATCTTTTGCATCATGTGGACATGCAGCAACACATTTACCACATCCAATACAAATATCTCTATTAATTATAGAAGTGTCTCCTCTAACTTCAATTGCTTCAACTTTACAAACATCTTGACATCTTCCACAACCATTACATTTATCATCATTGGTTTTAGGGAATTTAACACCATTTATACCAAAGTCAGTAATAGATGGTCTTACACATTTGTTAGGACAACCAGAAATTGCAACTTTAAATTTATATGTTGCTGGACGTTCTGCATGGAAAGATTCTACTTTTTCATTTAAGTCTGTTGTGTCAATTAAACCATAAATACAATGTCCACTACCTGGACAAGATAACGTTGAACGTACTAGTGGACCTTCACTACCATATACAAAATCAGTATTATTAATTTCTTCTAATAAGTCTTCAACATATTCTGGTTTAATTTCTTGAAGTTCGAATTCTGCACGGTTTGTGAGTTTAACAATACCTCCATATTTCTTGGTTATTTCAGCAATTTTTATAACATTTTCTGGAGTGTAATATCCTGATGCTGTGCTTTTATGTCTTATGAACCTATAACCATTTTGTCCTTGACCTACTCCACCATAATCACCAAGGTAATAGTAGGAGTTATATTTACCTTCTTCTTTTCTTTTAGCAACTTCTTTATTGAAACGTTTAGTTTTGAAGTCTTGCATTTTTGTGATTTCTTCTATTTTAACTCCTTCTTTTAAATCGAAGTATTTTTTAAGAATTTCACCTTTAGGACTTCTTATAATTGCTGTTGTGTATTTACTTTCTGATCCTTTTTCACCGAAACTTATATCTGCAAGACTTGCATCGAAATCACGGCACATTAAACAACCTGGACTCATAGTTAATTCGTTTAATTTTATTTTAACTATTCCTTCATCTGTTGTTACTTCTAAGTTTGGTCCTCCAACATTGAATTTTTTAACATCTTTTATGTTAATATCATTTTCTTTTAATGCTTTAGTTACACTAGTATAGTCAAATTTACCTGTACAGAATAATCCTAATAGGTATTTAATTTCTGGTAATTTAGCAGGTTCTCCATTTTTTCCACGTTCCCAACCATGTTTTGCAATATATGGGAAGTATTGTAATTTACGTAAACCTGCAATTTGACATGGTAAGCCAACTATTGCTACATTTTTTAATCCTAGTTTCCCTGCTTCTTTCATTGCATCCATTGATGAAATTGTGTATTTACTTTTTGTTGTATCTTTTAAACCTTCACTGTCTTGTACTAGCATACTTACAGGTTTCCAGTTTTCTCCACCAACAACTATTGCTCCATCAATTTCACCATCATCTAGGAGTTTTTCTAAGAATGTTGTTACAACTCCGCCTGATTGTCCTTCTCTTTGAGATTCACCATAATAGTAATCTGCTTTTAATTTTGTTCGAATACTTATATGATGTCCCGCAGAGTTTGTTCTTGGACATACTTCGAAACACATTCCATTACCATCACGTAAACATTCTTCATGAATACTTGGTTTATTTGTAAAGTCAATTAAACCATTTGGACATACTATACTACATGTTCCACATTTACTACACATATCTTCTGATACGATTTTATTTAATGCCCATTTATATTCTGGATTATAATTTTCTTTTACAAATTCATTAGGATTTTTAATATTGTTTATAATTTCTTCTAGAGTTTTAGAATCAATTTCATCATTTAGGGTGTTAACATAATCCCATATTCTCATTTTTAATTCTGTTAAAAACTCATCACTACCTGTTTTATAGTGTTTATTGATTAATTTATCAATATTTTTATTAATTATTTCCTCAAATTCATTTGTCAACATACTAATTCCAAATCACTATTTTTTTTTATCTTATAATCCCTAAAAAAAATTTACTTCTATTATTTATTATATTAAATCAAATTATAAATAATTAAATATTAGGTGATAAAATTTTATGATATTAAATTGGTGTGAAGAAATAACAAATATAGATCCAAGTATTGATTTTAGAAAAAATGGTGGATGGTTAAAAACTGTTGAAGGTCTTGATAAAACTGTTAAAAATGGGTATAGTATAATTGGTGAATTTGTTAAGGCAGGAGATTATAAGGAAGAGTTAGATAATGGTTTATATTTGGATTGTAATAAGGAAGGTAAAAAATCAAAACCAAAACAAGATTTACGTTTAATAAGAGTTCATGATGGAGAAGTAACTCTTATTGATGCTGTTTATAATGCAGGTAAAAATTGGGCAGTAGATTTATGGGACAGTATAAGTGAAGAATTAAACCCTAATTACAAACAAGATGCTGCTGAGGAACTTACAACAAAAATTTTAAATAAAACTGGAAAAGATAAAGAATTAATTAAAAATGTAATAGAATTGCTTGAAGATAGAATGGAGCATTTTTAAATAATTATACTTCCCATATATTCATGTTTATTAATTTTTATCGGATTTTCTTTTATGAAAAATTCAAATTTATCTTTATTTGCAATATATAAGTGTGCTAATGCGATACCAACATCAATGTATGGTAAATTAGATACAAATCTCTTTTTAATAATATTTGGTTTTTTACAGTAAACATCTATTGAATCATTATTATGTTTAAAGTACCATGGTTGTGCATTAATTGCAGATGGAGCATATTGTGCTGGTTTTAATTTTTCATCAATTTTATCTGAAATCTCTTCTAAATTTTTCCTATTGAATTCATTAAACTCTCTGTAATTGTTATTTTCTGTTTTTCCAAATCCTATAAATATTATGAAATTGTATCCTTCTATTTTTTCTCCAGTATAACTTGCAAGTCCAATCCAACAGGACCCTAATCCTAAGGATTGTAAGTATAAATCAACTTGTTGGTAAATAAAACCTACATTAAGATAACTATTTTTAGATTTTTTTGAAAATATAGCAAGGTAATGTGGTGCAGACCATCTAAGTACTGTTTTAACTTCATCTCTTCCTACAATTTTATGTTTTGTTTCAATATCTATTAATGATTGGATATTTGAAATAAAATCTTCAATATCTTTTAAAGTATCTTCAGGTAATTGTTCATCTTTAAAGTGCCTAGATGATTTTCTTTTATAAATAATATCTTCAAGAGTCATAATTCAGTATATTAACTATTCAATTTTTTACTAATATAAATATCTAAACATGAAATATTAATTATTATGGAAATTTATATAAATTGCGATAGGAATAAGGAAACTGCTATTAAAACAAGTGAAAAATTAGTGGAATATTGTAATAAGTTAAATATTATTGTAACTGAAGATGTGGAATCTGCAGATATTATATTCTCTATTGGTGGTGACGGTACTTTTCTTGAGTCTGCTCGTTTATCTGTTAATGCTAAAATTATTGGTGTGAATTGTGGAACATTAGGTTATTTGACTGATATTAAACCTGATGATTTGGAGAAATCTTTAGAGAGTATTTTAAATGATGATTTTTATATTGAGAAGAGAATGATGCTTGATGGTGAAATTTTAAAAGGTGATGGTAGTGTTGTTAGTATTCCTCCTGCATTAAATGAGATTGCTATTTCTAAGAATACTTTTGGTGTTGTTAGGTTTGATGCTATTGTTGATGATAAGTTGATTAATTCTTATACTGCTGATGGTATTCTTGTTTGCACTCCTACTGGTTCTACTGCTTATAATTTGTCTTGTGGTGGCCCTATTGTGGATCCTACTGCTGAGATTTTAACTTTAACTCCTATTGCTCCCCATAGTGTTATTAATCGTAGTATTATTTTATCTGATACTTCTGAGGTTAAGATTAAAATTACGGAGTTAAGGGATAATACTAGTTCTTATGTTTTGTTTGATGGTCGTCCTATTGAGGTTACTACAGGTGATGTTGTGAGAATTAGGAAGTCTGATTTTAGTACTAATATTATAAAACTTAATTGGCAGAGTTTTATTGATAATGTGAGAAATACTATTAATTAATTATTTTTTTTATAACCATTCTTTTATTTCGTTTTCATTTCCTGTTCTTAGTCTTTTTCCTTCTTGCCAGTTTATGTTAGGGTATGCTTGTTCTAAGTCTTTTTGACATCCTTGGATTCCTGTTCCTCCAGATGTGCAGAATGGTATTATTATTTTTCCATCTGTTTCTATACTTTCTATGAATGTGTTTATTATTGTTGGTGCTGTGTACCACCATACTGGGAATCCTATGTAAATGGTTTTGTAGTTTTTTACATCTATTGTTGATTTTATTGGTGGTCTGAATGATTTGTTGTTCATTTCTTTTGTGGAGCGACTTTCTTTGTCTGTCCAGTTTAAATCTTCTGGCGTGTATTTTATTTCTGGTTCTATTTCAAATAGGTCTGCATTTAGTGTTTTAGCTATATTTTCACTTACTTTTTTTGTAACTCCACTTGCTGAGAAATATGCTACTAGTTTATCTTCCATAGGCTCACCTACTTTTATTAGATTTGTTTGGATAAATAGTGTTTTTTTATTTGGTTGGGGTTTATTTTTTGTCTTCTTTTTCTAATAAACCGTTCCAATTATTATCTTCTAAATCTTGTTTTACTTGTTTTGCTTCTTCTAGAGAGCCGTAACTTCCAAAAAAATGGTTTTTCTTGTTTATTCTTTTTATTACTTTATATCTATTACCTATCTTGTAGATATTCAATATTCCTGTATTACTCATTTTTAAACATCTCGGTAAAACTAATTTGTAAATCTTATTTGTGTAATGGTGTTTTTTAGTTCTATTAATATATTAATCGTTTTTATTTTTCTTTCTTTTTAAATGTTTTTATTTATACGAACATATTTTTTGAATATGTATAAATATTTATTTTTGTTTAAATTGTTTATTTACCTAATTTTTTTAAACGGAATGCAATGTATTGTGTTCCTCCACGCATTACTCTTTTGAATTCTGTCCAGTTGAGGTTTGCTAGGAATGTTTTTCCTATGTATGCGAAGGAGAAATAGTATTTGCTCATTAGGTTGTCTCTTATTTTTTCTATTTCTTTGTGATCTGCATATGGGTAGTCTACGAGACAGTTTAAGTATCCATCTTCGTTTAACCATTTGCTATAGTCTTCTGTTATTAGGTAGTTATTTTCTTTTGCCCATTTGTAGAATTCTGTTCCTGGGAATGGTACTGCTTGTTGGAAGAAGCACATGTCAGGGTAGACTTTTTTTGCAAATTCGTATGTTTCTTGGATTGTTTCTAGGTTGTCTCCTGTTAGTCCTATCATGAAGCATCCGAATACTTTTATGTCTAGTTTTCTTGCATTTTCTGCGAATTCTTGTGATTGTTGTAGTGTTATTCCTTTTTTTATGTCGTTTAGAACTTCTTGGTTTCCTGATTCGTATCCACATACTAGTAGTCTGCATCCTGCTTCTTTCATTTTTTTCATTGTTTCAAATGTTAGGTCTACTCTTGTATTACAGGACCATACTGGTTTTAATCCTCTTTTTATGATTTCGTCACAGAATTCTTGTACTCTTTTTTGGTCTACTGTGAATGTGTCGTCTTCTATGAATATTTCTTTGATTTCTGGCATTTCTTTGAGGATGTATTCGAATTCGTCTGCTAAGTCTGTTATGCTTCTTGTTCTGTATTTTCGTCCTCCCATTGTTGATGGGTATGAGCAGAAGTTGCAGTGGTTTGGGCATCCTCTTGATGATACTATTTGTATCATTGGTTTTTGTGCGAATGCATATGCGTAGTCGTTTACATTTAGGAATTCTTGGTATACTTTGCTTACGTATGGTAGTTCGTCTAGGTTTTCTAGTGGTGGTCTGTCTTCTGTGTGTTTTATTTCGTTGTTTTCTCTGTATGATACTCCCAGTACTTGGTTTATGTTTTCATGGTTTTTTATTATGTCTGGTACTGTGTAGTCGTATTCTTGTCTTACTACGTAGTCTATTGCTGGGCATTTGTTTAGTACTTGTTCTGGAAGTATTGTTGCGTGTGTTCCTCCTACAATTATTTTTGTGTTTGGGTTTTCTTTTTTTATTTGGTTTAGTGTGTTGTAATCGTAATCACATGTTGCGGTGGTTGTTTCTGTCATTATGTAGTCAGGATTGTATTTTTTTACTTCTTGGACTGTTTGTTCTATGGTGTATTGTTTTGTTATGCAATCTATTAGTTTACATTCGTATCCTTCTTTTTGACATACTCCTAAGCTGTATGCTAGCCAGTATGGATAGTAGAGTGTTCCTGATTTTGTTTTTTCTGGCCATCTACTTGCACGGCTTATGTTGAATTTATATGGTAAGTTTAAGAATAATATTTTTGTCATTTTTTAATCCTTTTATTAATTGATTTTTTTTATTCTTTTTAATTTTTGTTTTATTATTTATATAATGTTATCTTATTAAAGACACTGTTAGAAAGTTTAGAAAAAATTTTTGTTTAATGAGCTTATTTTTCATATTT
>CAYSIF010000021.1:0-26509 GCA_964431035.1 uncultured Methanobacteriaceae archaeon
TTAAACAATGCATAAACAGTACCACCAGCAACACCAGTAATAACCTTATCCCAAGCAACAATGTTTACTGGGGATGATGTTACATTTAGTATTGTTAATCCTGTTCCGTTTGCGAGTTTACCTGTGTAATTGATAGTTTTGATGAATATTCCTGTTGTGTTTGGTAAGGTTATGTTAAGTTGTGCAACTCCGTTTGTTACATTTGCAGTATATATTACTCCATCGATTTCTATTGAAACATTTCCGTCGGTTACATTATCTCCGTAACTGTCAACTACGGTTATGTTTAATGTTTCGTTTCCTTTTTTGTATCCTGATCCATTAGTTGAGGTTACAGTAATTGTTAGTGGAGCAACTGTGAATGTGTGTGTTGCAGTGTTATTTGCTAAGTATGTGTCGTTTTGGTCAGCTGATGCATTTACTGTGTTTGTGAAAGTTCCTGATGCATTTATTCCTAAAACGAGTGTTACATTAGTTTTGGATCCATTATTAAGGTTTCCAATTGTCCAAGTATTTGTTAAAGTATTAAATGTTCCAGATGCGGAAATTATGTATAATCCTGTAGGTAGTGTGTATGATATTTGGACATTTGTTGCATTTGCAGGTCCATTATTGTATACTGTAATATTATATGTTATATTTCCTCCAACTTTTAAGGTTGAATTTAGAACATTTATTGTTATTCCAATATCTGAATTGTTTGTGTTATTTGTTTTTTCAGATATTGTTGTGTTTAATGATGCGAAATTGTTTGTTAAGTCTGTATCATTTGTTACTGTTGTTGCATTTGCGGTGATATTTAATGTTGTTTTGTTTTTGACTCTTCCACTAATTAATAAGCTTATACTACTTCCTGAACTTATGTTTCCAATTATCCATTTTCCAGTTGCTGTGGAATATGTTGTTCCAGTTGGAACTGTTGGTGTTGGAGTGTCTAAATTAGTTGGTAAGTATATTGTTACATTTGTATCTACTGCTGTTTTTGATCCAAGATTATTTACTGTAATATTATATAGTACCATATCATCAACATAGACTGATGTGCTGTTTATTGTTATGGTTACTTCAATATCAGTATCATTTGAGTCTACTTTTGTTAAGTTGTATCCGGTTATGTTTAATGTTTGTCCGTCAACTGTTACGAATAATGTTCCATTATCTAGGTTTATGTCTGGTGTGAATTTTGTTGAACCTGATACTGTGAAGTTTGTTGGATTTGGTTTGAATTCACCTGTTATGTTTGAAGTGAATGTTGCTTCACGGTATGCTACTCCAATGTTATCTTCAGCGTAATTATTGAAAGTACCTCCTACATTCCAATTGGATGTAGTGTTTATTCTTACAACTAAATCTTCAGGAGCTCCAGTGTATGTTGTTGAACCATTAGCTAATGTGAAGTTCATTACATAAAAAGTAGTCCAATAAGCAGAACTAGCGAAATTATAATCAGTTGGAGTGTCAAAACTACTATAGAAGTATGCGAAGAAATTATTTGGAGAGTTAACAACATCATTTGTTCCCCACCAATTGTCGTTTATCATTCCTGCTGAAGTAGATGGTAATGCTGTTGCAATAGTTGCACCTAATTCAGTTGGGTCATTATTTATGGTATTATCATAAAATGCGGAGTGGTGAATAATAAATTCTGTTCCTTTTGACCAAATTGCTCCACCTAAATTTCCTACATTGTTATTTGTAAATGCAGAGCCAGTCACTATGAAAACTCCGTTAGCTTTACTTGAATCTATTTTATGATCATCTGTTATGAGGTTTGAGGTGAAAAGTATTGCTCCACCATCATTAGTTACTTCTCCTCCAGTAAATTGACTACCATTAATGTGAATTTCTCCAGCATAAACATATACTGCTCCACCATTTGCAGCTGCATAATTTGTCATATTAACATTAGTTAACTCTGTACTGCCTGAAGTAGTGTACACTACTCCTCCATCCCCATCTGTTCTTATATTATCAAATACAGAATTAGAGATTATAAGTTTTGCGGAGTTATCAATTGTTGGACCAGTACTTCCACCTTGATTTATTTTACCTGGATAGTATATTGCTCCACCATCTGATACTGCTTGAATATTTTTAAATGTTGAATCAGTAACTGTTAAAAATCCACCATCACTATATACTGCACCTTTACCTTCAGAGTTTACATTTGTGATTATACAATTTTGTATTGTTGTGTCATATGATGAGTATAATACACCTGCACCTACTCCTGAGTCTGATTCAACAGAGTTAATATTAGTAAAATTAGAGTTAGTTAATGTGACTGTTATTCCAGATTTACTTGCATCAAATTCTACTATTTTTATTGCTGCA
Source organism: uncultured Methanobacteriaceae archaeon (assembly GCA_964431035.1). Taxonomy (GTDB): domain Archaea; phylum Methanobacteriota; class Methanobacteria; order Methanobacteriales; family Methanobacteriaceae; genus Methanobrevibacter_A. The sequence continues at coordinate 2,335 of CAYSIF010000021.1, forward strand.
GATGTATCTGATCCTGCAGATAAACCATTAGTAAATGAAGAACTGTCTACTACAATAGTGTTTTCTGAGTATATGAAAGCTGCTTCGATATATGCATCAGTGCCTGTTGTACGTGTAGGCATTACAGTATTTTTAAAAGTAGAACCAGTAATTGTTAGAGTTTCAGATCCATCATCACTTGTAGTAGCTATAACTCCAGTTAAAAATCCTGGGTCATATGGTTCAAATGGTAAGTTATCTGTAAATTCACAATTAGTTATAGTTAAAGGAGTAGCATATGTATTAATAGCTGAACCAAATTCTGCTTCTAAACCAACTAAATTGTTTTGGAATTTGGTGTTTTGGATAGTTGCAGATCCAACTTCCCCAAGGTATATTGCACCTCCACCACCAAAACCTGCAATATTATCTTTAAAAATAGAATTGGTGATTGTTACACTATTTGCACCCATGAAGAATATTGCTCCTCCTTCTCCTGAACTACCACTACTACTATCTTCATGACTTAAACCACTGTCAAAGATAATATTATTAAGAGTTATGTCTATTGCATCAGTAGTATAAAATATTCTTGATCCATATGAAGAATCATCATTTGGAGATGATAATTCATCAGGGTCGGAAGAGTGTGCACCACTTATTGTGTGTCCATTACCTTCTATAGTAATGTCTTTATCTATATATATTCCACCCGCATCCCATATATCATCATCTGTGCCTGGAGTGAATGTATAGTCTCCACTTAAGGATATGGTGTCTCCTGAATTTGCATTAGTTATTATGTCTTGTAGGTCTGTGAATGTTCCTCCAGATGCAGTTATTGTGGCTTTTAAGATTGGGTCTGTTCCTATGTAAGATGGCGTGATTGGATCAGTACCTTCTTGTGTGGATGTGAGTGTTTTATGTGTATGTGTTGTTTGATCGGTTAGTGTGTTATCCGATTCCGATATTGTGTTTGTGTTTTCATTTGTTGTTTGTGTCGACGTGTCTGTTTGTTCTGTTAATATGTTTGTGTTTGTCGATGAGTCATCTAATGTTTCATTTATCGTGTCTTCACTTATTGTGAGTGTGTTATCATTTATATCTGTTAAAGTGTTATCTGCTGCTGTTGCAGCTCCTATTGTCGTGAGCATTATGCTTATTAGAAGCATTACTATTATTATTGATTTTTTATTTATCATTTTCCATCTTACATCCTTTGTTTTTTATTGTATTTTTAACAATAATTTATAATGATATTATCTTTTGTTTGTTATATTAATAAATCTTTCGTTATTGTTAAAACAAAAGTAAATAAATTACTTTTATTATATGATGTTGAATAATAATTTGAAAAAAATAGTTAAAAATAAGTATTTAATATATATGTAATTTATAAAAAACGTATTTTAAAATAGGATAGTCTTAATAAATAAAAGTCATATAAAAATTAGGGGTAAGATTACTTTAACTTATATTTTAATTAGAAGAGATTGTAAAAAAAAGAAAGAAAAAAGTTGTTAATTGTAATCATCTTCCTAGTGAATACGATCACAATTAAATTTTATGTTTAAATTATCTTGCAAGAGTGATGTTTAAGTTTGCAAATTCACTTTGTGATGCAAGGTAAACATCAGTTCCTTGGTAAATAGCATTACCAATATAATCATCATTTCTTAATTGGATTAATAATCTGAATACACCATTTGATTCTGTCATTACCCAGTAAATCTTGTTTTCACCAGTTCTGAGTCTTGTCATATTTAATCCTACAATTTGTCCAGATAATGGTGTTCCATTAATGTCTGTTAATACTCCAGTTAAGTAATCACTAAAGTGGTATACTCCAGTATAGTTGTTTAGTGATGTTATAGTTGGTATTTTTGCTGGTGCATTTACAATAATTCTTGCAGTTTCTGATTCAGATGGGTTGTATGTTGTGTTACCCATTGTTACTCCATCGAAGTATGCTTTAGATGTGTAGTTTCCTGGTGCTAGGTTGATTTGTAGCATTACATGTCCGAGGTAGTCAGTTGTTGCCCAGTAGATTTTGCTTTGTCCGTTGGATAGTCTGGTTAGGTTCATTGCTATGTGTTGTCCTACTATTGGGTTTCCGTAAATATCTGTTAATGTTCCTACTTCGTATTCTCCTTCACCATATGTTTCGGTTAAGTTGTATAATACTAATATTGTATCTACATTTTGCATTGGAGATGGTTGTGCCACTATGTTTGTTACTGCTCTGTTGTTAGATGTGTTTAAGTCTATTTCACTTGCATTTGCTGTGGTTATTACACTTATTGCTCCTGAGCTTAGTACTTCACATGTGAATGTGAGGTTTGTTGATTCTCCTGAAGCTAGTTCATCTATGAACCATCCTTCACTGTAGTTTCCTGTGTAGTTTATGACTAGTAGTCCTGATGGGATTACTTCTTTTATTGTGATGTTGTGTGCTGCATCTGGTCCGTTGTTGTAGAGGTTTATTGTGTAGGTTACTAAGTTTCCAACATATGGTTGATCGTTATCTACAGTTACTTCTACTCCTATGTCTGCATATTTATCATCTGAAGTTATTACTACTACTTGTGTTACTGTAGTGTTGCTTACTTCTCCATTATCATAGGTTACTATTGCCATTGTTGGGAGTTGAGGTATTTGTACTGGTACGTATGCTATTCCTCCAAGTACATCTGCGGTGTATGGTACTCCGTTAATGTTTATTGTTAGTGTACCGTTGTTTAGGAGGTTTCCTACTTCATCGTAGATTATTGCTGGTACGATTACTTCTTCTCCTTCGTATCCCATTATTGGGTTTATACCAATTATTGCTATTCCTGTGTCGTTAGTTGGTTCTGCTGTTGCTTCTACAATGAATGTTGTTGCTGCAGATAAGTTATCTGATGTGTAGTTTACATTTGCAGTGTAGTTTCCTGCTGTGTTTGGTAAGGTTATTGGTATTATTGTTGTTCCACTAGTTACATCTACAGTGTATGTTGTTCCATCAACTGTGATTGTTAGTGTACCATCAGTTATTGGTTGGCTATCTGATCTTGTTAGTGTGATTATTGCATTTTGTGTTGTGCTTACTTCGCCACTTATGTCTGGTGCATTTATTAGTACGGTTATTACTGTTGGGTCAAGTACTGTTGCGGTTGTGTTTTTAGTTGTAGTGTTTGTTCCATTAGTGTATGTTACAGTTACTGGGTAGGTTCCTGCTGTGTTTGGTAATGTTAATGTTACGTTTGCTTGTCCATCAGTTACATTAACTGTGTAGTCTGTTCCATCGATTGTTAATGTTACTATTCCGTTTTGTACTTTGGTTCCGTCATTGTAGGTTACAGTTACTGGTACTGTGACTTCTTGACTTATGTTACCAATTATTGGATCTACACCTACTACGATTGTTTTTTCAGATATGTAGTCTAGCGCTTTTACTGACATTTGTGTGGTTTTTGTTCCACTGTCTCCAGTGTATGTTACATCTGCTGTGTATGTTCCTTCTGTGCTTGGTACGGTTATTGTTACTTGTGCTACTCCGTCATTTACATTTCCTGTGTATGTGTTTCCTTCAAGGTTTATTGTTATTGTTCCATTGTGTACTAGTGATCCGTTTGTGTCAACTACTACTACTGGTACATTAACGACTGCGTTTATGAAGTCTGTTACATTTCCTACTATTATTTTGTCTACTGGTCTGGAACTTACATTTAATGTTATGTTTGTGTCTGCTATGATGTTTTCATATTTGTATGTTGGTGTTACGTTGTATTCTCCAGGAGATGGTAGTTTTACGGTTACATTTGCGATTCCGTTGTTTACATCTGCACTGTAGGTTGTTCCTTCAACATTGATTGTTACTGTTCCGTTTGTTACATCGTTTCCGTATATGTCTTTTACATCGAATATTGCATTTACTGTTTCATCTTCGTATCCATTTATTGGGGTTTCCCATGGAGTTAGTGTTACAGGTACTGGGTTTACTGTAACTATTGCTACACCAGTTCCGTTTAATTCTTCTCCGAAGTATTTTAGTGGTGCTAAGAAGGTTCCTGTTCTGGATGGTAGAGTTACGAATGTGATTGCTTTTCCATTGTTTACAATTGCTGTGTAATCTACTCCTTCTATGTTCATTATTACAGTACCATTTGGCATGTTTGTTCCATAAATATCAGTTACTGTGAAGTTTACTGGTATTGTGTCTCCAACTGTTCCAACAACATTGTTTGCAGAGACTATTGCTCCGTTGTTTGCTTCTTCAGGAGTTGCATTTATGAACATTGTAGTGTTGATTATTCCGTTTGGACCTGTGTAACTTACATTACATGGGTATAATCCAACTATTCCAGGTACTTGTATTGTTACTGATGCTACACCTCCATTAATAGGTGCTGTGTATCTTGTGTTGTTTACTCTTATTGTTATAGTTCCTTCTTTTACTGTGTTGTTGTTAGCATCTAATACTACAACTGGTACGGTTACTACTGAGTTTATTGTTTTTGAAACATTGTTTACAATTATTTCTTTTACTGGTACGTTTGTAATGTTTATTGTTATGTTTGTACTGTTTGTTAAGTCTCCGTTTAAGTATACTGCAGTTGTGTTGTGTACTCCTACAAGATCTGGTAGGTTGAAGGTTACATTTGCTATTCCGTTGTTTACAACTCCAGCATAGTTAGTTCCGTTAAGGTTTATTGTAACTGTTCCTTCAGTCATATTGTTTCCAAGTGTATCTTTTACACTGAATAAGATACTTACTTTTTCATCTACCATTCCAGTAGTTGGATTGGTTAATGCAGTTATTATGACTGGTGCTGGGTTAGCTATAACTGGTACATTAGTAGTTCCGTTTAATGTTCCATTTGTGAATTTTACTTGACCTACTGTTACACCTGGTGTGCTTGGTAGGGTTACAGTTGTGGTTGCTATACCATTGTTAACCGGTGCTGTGTAAGTTGTACCGTTAATTGTTAATGTTATAGTTCCAGTTAGGTTGTTTCCTTCTGTATCAACAACTGTTATGTTTACATTTTTGGTTTCGGTTATTGTTCCATTGATTGGGTCAATGTTTATTATTACACCTACTTCACTTCCACCTTTTGTTGCATTTACTGTGAAGGTTGTGGTGTTGATTCCTGTGCTTCCATTGTATACTACATTTGCTGTGTATAATCCCATATCTTGAGGTATGGTTAATTCTATGTTTGCTACTCCTGCAGTGACATTTCCTGTGTATGTGGAACCGTTTAATGTTACGGTTATTGTTCCATCAGGTAATACGTTTCCATGGTCGTCTAGGACAACTATTGGTACTGTTACATTTGTATTAATAATTCCAGTAATGTTTGCAACTATGAATTTTCCAAATGTTATGTTGTCAACAACAGTTAGTAATGTGTTAGCAGCATTGTTTGTTGGATCTGCATCTACTTCTAATCCTTCAACGGTTGCATTTGTAATGAAGCTTCCATTAGTAGTTGTGTTAACTGTGAATTCTATTAGTGTTGATTCGTTAACATTTAATGAGCTTATGAACCATGAGTTACCAGTGTTAGTTACATTTGTGCTTAAGAATGTTAATTCACTTGGTAAGTAGTATGTTACTGTGATGTTTGTAGCATTGTTTGGACCATTGTTTGTTACATTTATTGTGTAGGTTACTGTTTGACCAATTATTACACTAGTTTCATTAGCGACTAATGTGATACTTAAGTCAGCTGTGCTTAAATCTTCAACTACTGATACAGTTACTGAGTCGGTGTTGTTTTCTGTTACATTATCTATTTCATCACTTTCTACAGATACTGTGTATTTAAGCATTCCATAATCAGTTACATTTCCGATTAATGTTAAGGTTATGTATCCTGAAGGTGCGATGTTGTTTATTGTCCATTTACCTGTTGTGTTGTCATATGTTGTGTTTCCTGGTGCTTCAACAAATGTTACTGTGCTTGGTAATAGGCTAGTTACAACTATGTTTGTAGCATTATCTGGTCCATTGTTTACAACATATATTGTGTAGGTTACTAAGTCGTATATTTCTGGGTTAGTGTCATTTACAGTTACTGTAATTCCAAGGTCTGCATATTTGTATACATGATTATTTACAATTACATCTGATACAGTATTGTTTCCTGAGTATACATCAATTTCACTAGAGCTTAGTTTGAAGGTGTTGAGGAATACTCCTTCACTATCAGGTCTTAATCTGATTGTTAGTGTGTTTCCTCCACCAGCTACCATGTTTCCAAATGAGAACCATTTGTTGATTGGGTCATATGATCTAGTAGATGATACGATTGATAAACCAGATGGTAAGTCATATGCTAATACTACATTAGTTGCGTTTACAGGACCATTGTTTGTTACTCTGATTGTGTATAATATAGTTCCATCAGTTAGGTTTGTTCTTACTAATGTTACTCCTAAGTCTAGGAATTCAGTTGTTGTTGGTTTTGTTTCGTTTATAAGTACTATGACATTATCTGTTGTGTCGTGAGTTCCGTTTGGTGTTTGGTCAGCAGATACTGTTACTGTGTTATCGAAGCTTCCAGTATTTGCGGATTTTGCAGATAGTATTAAGGATATGCTTTCTCCTGCATCTAATTGGTTAATTGTCCATGTGGATGAGGTAGTGTTGTATCCTGGTGTAGTTGATACTAAGTTTAATCCTATAGGTAGTACATCACTGACAACTACGTTTGTAGCATTATCTGGACCATAGTTGGTTACGGTTATAACATAAATGAATGTTTCATTTACATATGGGTTATTGTTGTTTACATCAATGGATACTTCTAAGTCAACATATTTTGTTACATTTAATACGGACATTACATCTTGATCGTTGTTGTTGGTTGGGTCTGGGTCATCTTCATCTCCAACTACTGATGCATTTAATTCGAATAGTCCATATCCATCAATTGTTCCAGTTATGGTTAATGTTGTTCCTAATCCTGGGTTAATTGTACTGATTGTCCAGGAGTTGGTTGCTGGGTTAAATCCTCCAGTTGTGAATAATACTGTTAATCCTGTAGGTATGCTTGCATTTACAATTACATTGTTTGCAATATCTGGACCATTATTGTAAACTGATAGGATGTAGGTTATTGTGTCACCGAATGTTACATTTTCTTTATCACGTGTTACATTTATTCCTAAATCTGCACTTCCAGTTTCATTTGTAACATTTACATATACAATTGCATTTGCAGTGTTGTTACTTGTAACATTGTCTAATTCATCAGATGAAACTGTTACTGTAGTAATGTATGTTCCTAATGTGGTTGGTCTTACTACTATATTGAATACTTCACTATTTCCTGCAGCAATTGTAGAGATTGTCCATGGTATTGTGCTTAGTACATCAAGACCTGTTGGTACATTAGCATTTACAACTACATTTGTTGCATCGTTAGGACCATTGTTAGTTACATTTACTATGAAGTTGAATTCTTCTCCAACTTTTGGATTAGTGTCGTTTGCAACTATTGTTATTCCTAAATCCAATATTGTGATGTTTGTTTCGTTAGCTCCACTAACTGCTTCAACTACAATATTTGTACTGTTTGTTCCATAGTCTCCAGTGTAGGTTACGGTTGCGGGGTAATTGTTAACTGTGCTTGGTACAGTTACTTTAACATTTGCAATTCCATTATTAACTGTTGCAGTATATGTTTGACCGTTAACTGTAATGGATACTGTTCCGTTTTTAACTGGATTATTGTTTATGTCGAATACTACTGTTTGTATTGTGACATTTGAGTTAATTACTCCACTAGCATTATTAGCAACTATACGTCCAACTGGTGGGATTGTTGCATTTAATTTTATGCTTACATTGTTTTCTATTGCACCATTTCTGTATACTGCTATTGCATCATATAATTGTGGGTTTGATGGTAGTATTACAGATACGTTTGCAACACCTGCGTTAACAGGAGCTGTGTATGTTGTTCCGTTTACAGTTACACTTACTGTTCCATCAGTTACTGGGTTACCGTTAATGTCAGTTACATTGAATACTGGGTTAACTGTTTGACCTGCAATTCCAGTAGTTATGCTTTCCCATGCAGTAATGTTTACTGGTATTGGGTTTACATTTAATATTACAGTTCCAGTTGCATTTACATCACCAGTATATTTTACGGTTTCTACATTTATTCCTGTGGTACTTGGTAATGTTATGTTAACTTCTGCACGACCATTATTTACATTAGCAGAGTAAGTGTTACCATTAATAGTAATAGATACTGTACCATTATTTACATTTGCTCCATCTGCATCAGTTACAGTTACATTAACTGTTACATTTTCGTTTACAATACCGTTTACTGGGTTTGCTTGTATGTTTATTCCTTGTGTTGGTATTGGTGTAGCATTAATTGTGAATGTTGTTGTGTTGATTCCTGTGTCACCATCATAGGTTACTGTTGCTGTGTGTAATCCAACTGTATTTGGTACAGTTAAATCAATAGTAGCAACACCATTATTAACAGGAGCTGTGTAAGTATCGCTTCCAACGGTAACATTAATGTTACCATTATTAATTACAGTACCTGTTGAATCTAAAACTACAATAGGTACAGATACATTAGTTCCTATTGTATTAGTAATATTGGAGACAATGAATCTTCCAAATGTTGCATTTTCTAAAACAACAAGGATGACAGTACCTGTTCCGTTTATATCATCACTGACATAATTAATGAGTTCTACATATATTCCTTCAGTTGCTGGTAAAGTTACATTAAGTTGAGCACGACCAGCAGTAACATTAGCATAGTATGTAACTCCGTTAACAGTTACAGATACATTTCCTTTATTTACATTACCACCAGTACTGTTTGTAACTGTTACATTAATAGTAACATTTTGATTAATGTAATCTGTGACTGAATCTGCAATAACAGTTACACCTTGTGTTGTTTGTATAGGTGTAGCATTAACTGTAAAGGTGGTTGTGTTAACACCAGTAGATCCTGTGAATGTTACGGTTGCTGTGTGTAATCCAACTGTGTTTGGAACAGTTAAATCAATAGTAGCAACACCATCAGTTACAGCAGCAGTGTATGTGTTGGATCCTAATAATACTTGGACAGATCCTGTTGGGAATGCTGATCCAGTTGAATCTAAAACTACAATAGGTACGGATACATTTGTACCAACTGTATTTGTGATGTTTGTGATAACGAATTTTCCGAATTTGATTGCTTCATTAACAACAACTAATGTGTTTGCACTGTTTGATGTAGGGTCACTGTCTACTTCATAACTGTCTGCAGTGAAGTTTATTACATAACTTCCTTTAGTAGTTGTGTTTACTTTAAGTTCAAATTCTACTGTATCTCCTACATTTAGTGTTCCAACAGTCCATTCTCCGGTTGCAGAGTTGTATGTTCCGTTTGCACTTACGAATACAATGTTTCCAGGTATTTCATTTACGAGAACTACACTTGTAGCATTGTCACGACCATTGTTTGTTACACTTACAATAAATGTTACAATATCATCAATATTTGATGTAGTTGATGAAGGTGTTACAGTAGTTATTAAATCAACAGTAACATCAGTTGTGTTTCTATCTACATAGAATGATAGTGTATCAGTGTTGTTTGATGTGATATTATCGATTTGTATTGGTTGTGCGTTTACAGTAATGTTTTGTAATCCATATCCAGAAACAGTAGCTATTAATGTTAAGTAACTAGATCCTGTTGGAGCTAAATTATTTATAGTCCATGTTCCAGTTGCAGCATTATAAGTTGCATCAGGGGATGAAACAAATGTTAGTCCACTTGATAAAACATTACTTACAACAATATCAGTAGCATTGTTTGGACCATTATTAGTTACGGTGATTGTTACTATTAATGTGTCACCAAATTCTGGGTTATTGTTACTTACACCTATTTCTACTCCAACATCAGAGTAGTTTAATTTTTGACCGTAAGATAATATTTCATATACTGTGTTGTTTAATGGGTAAGAATCTACTTCAGTACCTAATACAGTTAATGTGTTTAGATATTGACCTTCGTCATCAATTGTTACATAGAATAAGAAGTTTCTTGAACCTCCTACATTTAATGTAGATAAGTTCCAAGTGTAAACATTACTATTATTATTATATGTTGAACTACTACCTGTGAATGTTAAACCGGTAGGTAATGCATATGTTACAATAACATTGTTTGCTGGGTTAGGACCATTATTAACTACAGTTACACGGTATGTTGCAACATTTCCTACAAGGTTAAGTCTGTTTAATGAGATTCCTAAATCAGAATTATTAGCATAAACCACATTATGAACAGCAGTGTTTATTGAAACAAGGTTGTTTGATAAGTTTTTATCTGCAATAGTGTTTGTTGCAGATGCAGAGAAAGCTAATGTAGCATTGCTTGTTACTTTACCATTAACAACAAGTGTTACAGTATTACCTGCATTTAATGTTCCAATTGTCCATAATTTAGTATTATTACTATATGAAGATCCTGCAGATGGTGTAGCTGAACTGTATTCAAAGTTAGTTGGTAAGTTAACAGTTACATTTGTATTTTCAGCATTATTTGGACCTGCATTGTATAATATAATTGTGTATATTATATTATCATCAACAGTAGGGTTATTGTTGTTGATGTTTGCAGATATTATTAAATCAAGTATTGGGTTAACTGTTACATTTACTTCTGCATAGTTGTTTGTTAAGTTGATTTCTGTTTCATTACATGTTGCATTGAATGTGTTAGTTTGAACACCTGTAGTATTGAATAATACTGTTAGTGTTAATATTTCAGTTTGACTTACTGGAAGTTCACCGATAAACCAGGTACCTGCAACTGAATCAAACATTCCATTTGTTTTTGTGTAATCTCCAGTTGATGGTAAGTTTAGTTTTACAGTTACATTTCCAACTGTTTCATTTCCTACATTACTTACAAATATTTGGTAGGTAACATTATTTCCTAGGGATACTGTATTTGGACTTGCAGTTACTTGTATTGATATGTCAGTACCATTAGTTGTTGTTGTGTTTGTTGCTGTTGAATTTTTTACGAGAATTGTTGTTGATTCTCCATCAACTGTTGCGTATAATACTCCGTCAACACCAGATACTGATGGGTTGAATGTAGCTGTTGCAGTTCCATCTAAATCTTCAGTTTGAGGGTTGAATGTTCCAGTTACATTAGATGTGAATACTACGGTACGTGTTGGTACTCCTATAGAATCAGGAGTGTAGGTTTTAGTTACATTATCATAAACTGTGTTAAGTGTGACAACTAATGTGTTTGTGCTTCCGTTGAAGACTGTTGAGTTATCATCAGTTGTGAAGTTTAATACCATGTATCTTGTCCAGTAAGATGAAGCACCTATAATAGTTCCGAGTAATGTAGGAGCATTCATGTCTGATCCGTAAGTTGTGAGTAATGCTGTTGATGGATCATTAGTTCCAAACCAATTATCATTGAAACTTACTGAAGTAGTAGCAATTAAAGGTAATGCAACATTTGAACCTAATACTGTGGAGTCATAGTTGAGTGTGTTGTTATATAAAACAGAGTGTGTGACATCTAATTCACTGCTTCTTGTTGCTATTGCTCCTCCTAATACACTTGCATCATTGTTTGTTAAAATAGATTGGTATACAGTTATTGGTACATTAGCTTTAGCAGTATCAAATGGAGCTGCTCCATCAATTCTTGCACCATCATTAACTAACCAGGAGTTGAAGTATATTGCTCCTCCTTTATCAGTAGCTTTATTATTGGTTAAGTTGGAATTGGTTATGTTTAATGTTCCTGCTTGTGAGTATATTGCTCCACCGCTTTTTGCTTTGGTGTTTTCAATATTTGTGTTTTTGATAGTTGCATTATTATTTGTTAATATTGCTCCACCATTACCATTAGTGGTTACATCTTGAATATTTGTGTTTTCAATTATTAATTGTGTGTCTTTTGTTAATCTTAAATCGTGAGAAGCTGGGTTGTATGTTTGGGATGTGAAGTATATTGCTCCTCCATCACCTTCAGCTTCAACATTTTTAATTGTAGAGTCTGTGATTGTTAAGTCTCCTGCATAGGAGTTTATTACTCCTGCATTTCCTTGAGCTTTAATATTTTCAAATTTGTCATTAGTTAATGTTGTACTATATTCAGTATATATTACTCCATTATTTCCTCCTACAAAATCAGTAGTTGAAGGGTCTGTGTATCCTAATGATTGTATGTTGGTGAAGTTTGTGTTTGTGATTGTTACTGGAACATCGATGTATGAGTTAGCTGCATGGAATGCTGGGTTTCCTGCACCTGTTAAATATATTGCTCCTGCACCGTCATCAGTGAATGCTAATCCATTGTTGAATGATGAGTCAGATACTTGGATTGGGTTTTGAGCATATATGAATCCTGTTGATATGAAATTGTCACCAGGTGTGAATGAGGATACTGGTGGGAGGTTTGTGTTTGAGAATGTTGATCCGGATATATTTGAGAATGAGTCTCCATCATCAATTATTTGGTATATTACTCCATCGATACTTGCAGGGAAAAGTGTTGATGATGATGAACTTATACCATTATCAATAAATTTAGTGTCTTTGATGTTGAGTACTACATCACTTGTGTAAATTACGGATGGAGATGCTGTGTCTGGTAAAACATAATTTTCAATAAATTGGGAATTTTCGATTGTAGCTGTGGTGTCAGCTAGGTACATTACTCCACCATAACCATTGTATACTGAATTGTTTATGAAGATACAATTTTGGATAGTTAGGTCTGTGATACCATTGAAGTAAAGTGCACCACCAGATTCGTCACCAGCTTCTGGAGTACTTACACCATTTTTTAGAATAAGATTTTTTAATGTGATGGATACTGGACTGTCTGCATAGAATATTCTTGAACCTGAATTTTCATCTATTACACCTGTCCATGTACCTTCATCATAGGTGAATGATCCATCTATTGAATATATTCCTTGACCATCTATAATTATGTCATTACTTATGACTACTCCACCTGCATTATAGATATCAACATCGGTTGAAGGATCATATTGGTAATTTTTAGTTAGTGTGAATGTTGAACCGGCACTGTCTAAATCATTTTGTAAGTCCGTGAATGAACCGGTTCCTGCTGGGAGCATTAATATTGGGCTTGATTGTACTAACGATGGAGATTGTCTTGTTTCCCCAGCAGTGTTTAGTGTTTGAGCATTATCATCTATAATAGAGTCACTTTGTGACTGCGTATCAGACGATTGGGCATCGTTAGTTGCTTCAGATACTGAATCTAATGTATCTGTTAGTGTTGTATTATCTTGAACAGTATTAACTACTGTTTCTTCTATTGTATTAATATTATTATTTGAATCGACTAATAGGCTGTCTGTTGCTGAGACTGCACCTATACTAACTACTAAAATGCTTATTAGTAGTAAAAATATTGTTAAAGACTTTTTATTTAACATTCTCCATCATACATCCGTTTTTTTATTTATTGAAAATTTGTTTTAAACGAAAAAATCGTTTATAAATTATATACACTATATTATAAGTTCTTAATTATATATATAGTTTGCCTTAATCCCCTATAAAAAACCATAAAAAATACGAATTAGGAGAATAAGTATAAAAAATCCTCTTTTAACATTTTTACCAATTATTATAAAAAAAGTAAAAAAGGATAAAAATTAGTAAAAACGGATATTATGGCTTTAAAATTTGTATTTATCAATAATAATAAATTTAATACTATATTTTAATAATTAAATAGTTTTTTATAGTTTTTTACTAGAGAAAAGTCGTTATATGTTTGTTTTAAAAAGTCTGGAAAAAATAGTGAAAAAGTATAGGTTGATGTATATGTAAAGACTTAAATTTACTATTTTCTTAAAAAAATAAAAACAAGGAAACAAAAACAGAGCTACAAAATATACTACTATAAAGAAGAATATATAAAATTTACGAAAAACAAGACCAAGATCGAAAAAATCAACAAAACACAGAACACAAAAACACACAGTAAAAAGTGTTCCAGTACAAAAATACAAAAAACACTGAAAAATAAAACCTCTCTGAAAAGATGTTAAAACAAAAAATAGGAGAATACAATAAAGAAAAAATGTAACAGAACACAAATAGAAAAAGTTTGTAGTTCAGAAAAAAATAAAAAATACTAGAAACTGAAAAATTAAAGTACTGGAACATAAATTTCTATGAAAAATTATGTTCTGTAACAAAATAATTTTGAAAAAATCTTGAAAAAATGTGTACTGTAACAAAAAAATATGCTAAAAATCTGAAAAATAGGATACTGTACATAAAATTTTTAGAAAAAATCGAGTACTGTAACACAAATTTCATAATTCCAAATATTCAAAATTTCAAATTTTAACATTGCCCAGTACAGAATACGAAAATAGTGATTCTGGAAAAAAATTATTTAGAAAAACTGAAAATTTAAAAAATATGCTTATGAATTGCATTGAGAAAATAAAAAAATGAAAAATTTAGAAAAAAGTAAATTGTTGATGTATAGTAAAAGGATAAAATTTAAAAATTGAGAAAAAAATAAAAATTAGAAAAGATAAACTTTTTTAGTTTTGTCTTTTAATGCCAATACCTAATAGACTTAAACAGATTAATAAAATTATTATTGGATTACCTGTAGCATTATTGTCTAATGAAGTACTGGATATATTTTCATCAGTATTAGTACTTGAAGATGTTGATTGATCTGAAGTTTTGTTATGAGTTTTATTATCTCCAGGTTCTGGAACAGTTCCATTAGTTACAGTTATTATTTCAGGTACACTTGTACTTGAATTGTATATGTCATTACCTGCATAATATGCCCAAATAGAGTATGTTCCTTCTTTAAGTCCATAGTATTGGAATACTCCATTTGCGTTTGATGTAACATAGTATACATTACTGTTTCCTGTGTTTAAATCAGTCATAGTTAATGCTATTACTTGATTTGCTAATGGATTATTATTAACATCAGTTATTGTTCCAATTATATAATCTCCTACTTTGTATGATCCATTAGTATATAATTTTATTGTTGTGTTTATTAGTTCAGTTGGTGTATTGTTTGTTACTGTTACTGTTAGGGATTTGTGTTCAACAGTATCATTATTACTATAAACTATATGTGAATCATAAGTTCCTGGAGTGTTTGGTAGGGTTATAACTACAGTTGCTACACCATTGTTAACATCAGCAATGTAGTGTTGATTATTTAATGTGATTATAACAGTACCTGAGGATACTGGGGCACTATTATTGTATACGTAAACTGGTACAGTGACTACAGTACCTGGTGTGCCGTTTATTGAATTTGTTGAGATTATAGTTATGTTTGTTGTTGTGTTTGTTGGTGTTGTGTTTTGAGTTACTGTGGTTGTGATTAATGTACTTTCTATTATTCCATCATCAGTATATGTTAATATAGTGTCATATGTTCCAGCAGTAGTTGGTAATGTTACAACAGTATTTGCTACACCATTTACTACATTAGCATAATAATTTTGATTATCTACTGTGAGTATAATAGTACCAGAGGATACTGGAATATTATTATCATAAACTTGGATTGGGATAGTAATTGTTTCACCAGTATTACCTGAAAGGTTATTGGATACAATGACAATATTGTGGGTTATTGGTGTTGTGTTATCTGTAACAGATATGTTTGTTTCCACAGTATATGTTTTATTGTTAACATATATTATGAATGTTTGATATGTTCCAGTTGTGTTTGGAAGTGTTATGTTAATATTAGCTACACCATTATTAATTTGTGAATCATATAATTGGTTATTGAAGTCAATTATAATATCACCATTTGTAGCAGGATTTCCATTTTCGTAAACTTGTACTTGAACTGTAATAGTTTCGTTTGGATTTCCAGAAGTAGTATTAACAACTATTGTAATATCATTAATTTGTGAAGCAATATGATTTGATGTTGTTAATTGATTAGTAAGGATCGTGTTTACTTCGGTGTTAGGTGAATCTTCAAGGTTTGATGTTAAGATTTCTACAGAGGAATCATCTATAGAACTTGTTGTAAAAATAGATTCAGAGAAATAGGTATCTTGGGATTCTGAAGAAATAGTTTGGGTGTTTTCCAAGATTTGAGTTTTTAAGGTTAGAGATTTTTTGGTGTTTTTCATCTCAGAAAGTTCGTAAATATTATCGTTTTCATCTACATCAGATGGGTCATTTATGATAGTTTCGGAGATTTTATCACTATTTGATGAAATGTCATTTGTTGGAGTTTCAGAAATAGTGGTGTTAATATCCGCAATATCATCGATAACATCATCTAATGCTTGTTCAGTTACATCAGATGCAGCTACTGCATTTATTGTTAAAAATAGTAATGATATTATTACTAGTAGTGATATTACATTCTTTTGTATTTTCATATTGCTTCAATTCCTAATAAATAATCTTTAATTTATGAAAAAAAAGCGTTAAAAACACGAGTTTTTTTAACGATGCTGTTAAATCTTCGATTAGATAACATAATATTTATTTTTTAATATATATAAATGTTTCTGAACATTTTACAGAAACAAACTAGAAATTCCTTACTATAATAATTAATGGTATAAGATCTCATGTGTACTGAACATAAAATTTTAATAAAAAAAGTGGATTTTAATATGGAAATTTAGTAATTTTTCCTGAAAAATTATAAAATTCAAATCAAAAAATGAGTGAAAAAAGTATTACTTAATAATCAAAAATTTAGATCAAAAAATAAATGAAAAAATCCTGAAATAAACTACCAAAATTACAGAATAAAACTTGCAATATGCAAATAGATAAGAAAAATATTAGTGAAAAATAGGAAAAAAACCTAACATCAAGTGAAGTTGAATTATACAGTGAAATCATAAAATTAAGCATAAAATAATAAAAATACTTAATAAATAAAGGTTAAAAAATAAAATAAACATAAAAAAATAATTATATAAAAAATAAAAAATATACTAACAATTATATTATAATATTATTAATAAATTACCATTTAATTTTAAAATTATAAGATAAATAATATTTAAATAAATAATAAACTACATATACTATCTAAAAATATTTAATTTTTGAGGTGCGAAAATCAGAAGATCATATCCCTAAAAAAATATTGCAAATACAAAGTATTTTGATTAAAGAAATAATAAGAAGAATAAAAAATTAAGAGAAAAATATTGAGATAAAAATTAAAATTTTAAAAAAGATATTCATGGAAAAATATGAAAAGTGTAAAAAAGTATTACTTTTGAGTAGATAAAATTGAAAAAATATGAAAAATTTTTAATAAAAAAATGGTGAAATATTTATTCTCAAAAAAATAATTAATATATTTATATTAGATTAAATCAAAAATATTTATTAGTGTTTTAAAATGTCAAATGTAGTAAAAGCTAAAGTTAAACGATACTCCAAAAAAATTAAAAATAGGAGTAAAAATGCGAAAGAGCCTTATCGGATAACAGAAACAGTTAATATTGGTTTAAGTAAAAGCTGTAGTTTCAAAGATGAGGAAGATGTGTATGTATTAGATGAAGATACATATGAAGAGCTTAATAATGCATCTGATATTATAAAAGAGAAAGAAGATAATATTCAGGATCTTGAAATGAAAATAAATGAAATGGAAATGAAAATAAAAGATCTTGAAGAAAAAGAAGTTGAAACTACTCCGCCTCCTAAACAAGAGGATACTAGTGATAAGATAACTATTATTAACTTAATGCAGGAGATTAATGAACGTAATCAGCAATTATATCAAGTTGATAGAAATATTAATAAAGCAATTGATATGGTTATTAATTCTACGATTACTGCTGCTCAAAAATCATTTAAAGATAGTGTTAATACGATTATAAAGAATATTGTTTTAGATAATGAGCGTGCTGTTGATTTAAGAAATGAAAAGATTGCTAATTTTATTAAAGATTCTGTAGATAGTGTTAATGATGAATTAAATAGTGCCAATATTTTCACATTAATTCGTAAATACCATAACTTTAACTTTGATATTTCTACTGAAGAGATTGAAAAACCTGTTCGTTTCGAAGTGGATATTGCTCCTCTTGAAAATCTTAATTTGAATGTTGATACTTCAGGCATTAAACAAGATTTAGAGCTTGATGATTTAAGTAATCTTTGGATTGAGACTAATTTAGATGATATTAGTGATGCTCGACTCATAGAATCTGATGATTTTAATTCAGAAAACGAATAAAACTTATTTTTTTATTATTTTTTCATACATTTTTTAGTGTATTTTTTCATACTGTTTTTACTATTTTTTTCTTTTGATGTTGATTTAATAGTGTATTTATATTAAATTTTGATATTAAATTAATTAAAATAAAATATTAATTAATTAAATCACTACTTACTCACATAAGTATTAAAATTATTAAGCATAATTATAAAATAAACTATTTTAGAAATCAAAGTATTTAGTAATTAGATCTATTTTTTCATAAGTTTGATAAATTTAATTTTTAATAATTTCAACATGAACATAACAAACAAAATGTTCAAATCATAAACTGAACATTGACAAAAAATTTAGAATGAGTACTGTATAAAAATAAAATCAAAAAATAATCTAAAAATCTGAAAATATAAACACCAAACAAATACAGAAAAAGTATTGTGAAAAAAATAAAAATTCAGAAACAACATAAAAGAAACAATTTAATTTTGAACATTAAACAGTATTTTTGAAAAAATAACAAAACTATTTTGAAAAATAGTACTGGAAAAAATTTTATGGAAAAATGTGCTGTTGTGAAAATTGTAACATGAACCTGAAATTTTTATGTTGGAAAATTTTATCAGGAACATAATTTGAATAAATAACAGAACTTTCAAAAAATGAAAAATATGATAGTAGTCTAGAAAAATTTAAAATTTGAAAAAAATATTGGAATGAAAAAATTTGTGTTGTGAAATTTGATTTTCTAGAAAAAATATGAAACATTAACAGTAATTATCTAGGAATAAAATATATTCTGAACATTGTTAAAATTGGTCTAAATTTAGAAATAAATAAAATTATGAAGAATTGGAGATGTGTAAAATTTAATTCTAGAAACATTGTTTTTATTAAAATATTATTTTTTGAGATTATGTGAAAAAGTTAACTGTGAAAATTTTATTTTAAATTTTAGTAAAATGAAAATATTTAGGAATAATTAGTCTTGTGAAAAATTTTGAAAATGTACAATAATTGTAAAATTTGTTCTTTATTTTTTGAAATTTTTTGTGTTGTGTTTTGAATGAAAATTGATCTTGATAATTTTTTTGAACTATGATTTTTTATATTGTTTTAGTACTGGATATTTTATTCTGTAACATTTTTTTTGTTTGGTGTATGTTACAAGTAATTTTTAATCTTGAAAATTTTTTATTTTGGGTGCAAAAATTAGTATTGTAACATGAAAAATTTGTATTGTACTGTTTTGTATTGGTATTTTTTTAAAATTGTGAGAGGATTTTTGTATGTGGTAATTTTTATCGGATATCGATAAAAAATTATATTTTTTATGAAAAAAATGGGTATATGTGCATTGTGAATTTAATATTTGAAAATTTAGTAAAAAATTATAAATTGCAAATATCAAAAAGTTGATGGAATTATGATAATACTCATAAAATATTAAAATAGGAGTAATAAAAAAATAATGATAAAATTCATATAAAAAATTGAAAATATTATTATGTTTGAATATTTTTTTGATTTTGTAACCTGTTACTAGATTATTTTTTAGATAATTTTTATATAATTTGTTGCAGAATTTGATTCTATGATTAAGTTAGTATGTTTGTAATAGTTTTGTGTTTGTGTATTGTGTTTTTATATTTAGTATATGGTGAAATTATGTTATTTTCATAAAATTATGTATTTTAAATAAACGGTTAATATGGCTTATTTTTAGTAAATTAGAGATTATATGGCTTTTTTGTACTGAATTTTTATTTTTGAATATTTTGTTTTTGTATTATTTTTTAATGGATTTTTTAGTTTTTGTTTTGTATTTTATTTTCTAAATTATGTTCTGGTTTTTCTATATGTTTTGTTTTGTTGGTGATTTTTATGGTTTTGGTTTTGTTTGTTAAATTTTTTTATTTTTGTGTTTTTGTATTGTAACAATATTTTTTTATTGTTTTTGTGTTTTTTTAAAATGTAATACTTTTTTGTATTTTTATTGGAATTTTAGATTAAAATTAGTTTTTATTAAATTTTTATAGATATGTATTATTTTTTTGGTTTTTTATTGCAGTTGGAATGTTTAATTTTTTATGATTTTTGTATTATTAATTTCATAATTTTTGTCATAGAAAGTGTAGTTTTTATATAATATGTATTATAATAATTATAAATTAAGTACTAAATTAACTTAGGATGGTGGCTTTTTTATGGTTTTATGTAAGTTTAATAAGATTGCTCGTAATGACAGGATTTATTTGAGTAGTTTAAGTCCTGATGATCTTTTAGATTTAATTGAGTATGAGGATTTTATTCCTGTTGGTATCGATAAGGTTTTGAATTTTAATAATTATTTCTTTTTTCATAAACGTAGGGAATTTTTAAATGATAATCCTGAAATTTTTAAGCTTCAGGAGGGTGCATATAAAGAAGCTGCTAGTTTAGAAGAGTATGATAGTTTGAGTTATTTTAATAAGGAAGTTGATGATATGGTTAGTTTTGCTAAGAAATTTCCTATACTAAAACCTATTATTCATGTTGTTTATAAAGAGATGTGATTCTTTTTATTATCTTTTTCTTGTTTTTGTTAAGATTTTAATTTTTGTTAGTGTTGAGGTATATTAGTTTTATTAAATTTAGTGTTTTTTCATAATTTTTTTTTAAAGCCTTGAGTGGGGATTGAACCCACGACCTTGAGGTTACGAATCTCACGCTCTACCAACTGAGCTATCAAGGCACTTGAATATTATCTTTATATTTTTTTGTTTTTAAAAGTTTTGTCTTTCCTAAAGGTTCTATTTTAAGGTTTTACTAAAAAATACTATATTTATATACTTGTTTTGTATAAATAATAAATTATAAGTAGTTTTTCTTTAATTGGATAATAATTTTAAGGATTAACTAAATTTATTGGAGGTTTATGATTTTCCCATGAGATGGTATGGTATTGAGTCTAGAAACTATGAGAAGTATGATTCTCTTGGTGTTTGGACACAGATTTTCAAAAAGTTATTTAAATTTTTAAAAAGATAAATTTTTTAAAAGATCTTAAATAAAGATGTGTGATTTATTTTTTTATAAGAAAATGCCATATAAAATTATAAACCTTGGTTTAGGTTAACCAAAAAATATGCAGCTTAAATCATAGGTACCTAAAAAAATAAAAAGAAGTAATAATAAAATAATCCATATATAACAACTAATTTTTTAAAGTTAATAAATAAGATAGGATTATATTACTTATGAATGAAAATTATAAAAGATTTACAAAACATAGTTTAATTTTCTCTGTTTTTCTTGTTTTTTTTGTTTCATATTTTTTCACGTTTTTACGTGGATCATTTAGTAATCCTATTTTTGAAGCATTAATCATAATTTTACTATTTATTGTTGGTTTGAGTGTTATTTTCTATTCGAACTTTTCTAATTATGATAATTTATATAAAATAGGTTTTATTATTATTTTATGCTTTGGTTTGTTTGCTTTGTTTTTAAATCCTGTTTTACTTACTCCTGATGAGATGGAGCATTATGCTAGATCTGAGTTAATTAGTGAGGGGAATTTTATTCCAGATTTTATTCCTCATCAAGGTTATCAGATAGAATCTTCTTTTTATAATCTTTTATATGATTATAACAATACCATATTTCATGCTACACATAGTAATGTTGGTTTTAATAATAGTTTAGTTTTTTATGATTCGGTTTTTGCTCATAATCCTTTTTTCGCTTATTTGATTAGTGGTTTTGGGATTTTTTTAGCTAAGCTTTTAGATTTTAGTGTTTTGAATAGTTTGTTTTTAGGACGTTTTTTGAATTTATTAGTTTATACTGTTATTTGTACTTATGCTTTGCGTAAGAGTCCTAGTTTTAAGGTTCCTTTATTAGTTGTTTCTTGTCTTCCTTTAAGTATTTCTCAAGCTGCTTCTTTTAGTATTGATGGTTTGATTATTGCTTTCAGTATATTAGCAGTTTCTTATATTATTTATATGTATAAGTCTGAGGATTCTGTTTCTAATTGGGATTTGAGTATCTTTTTTATTTTAACTTCTTTAATTGGAGTTATGAAGGTTACGAACTTTTTGTTTTTATTTTTAATTTTTATTATTCCTAGAAATAAGTTTAAAGATGATAGGATTTTTTATATTAGTCGTATTTTGCCTTTTGTTCTTTCAGTTTTTGTTTTATTGTATTGTGGTTTGTATTCTTCTCCAAAGTATTATTTATCTTATCGTTTAGGCAATATTCAGCGTTGGGGAGTTAATACTACTGGCCAAATAAATTATATGGTTTCTAATCCTTTTGATAGTTTTAAGCTTTTTGCATTATTGCCTTTGGATTCCTGGAGACTTGTTATTTTGTTTTTCCATTTTTATCATACTGTTTGGTCTAGTTTTGAGACTCCAGTATTTCTTATTGCAATCATGTATTTTGTTTTTTATATTCTTATAAGTTTTATAGTGCCTGATGATTTAAAATTAGATAAAAAGAGTCGTATTATTGTTTTTATTATAATTCTTTTAACTTATTACGGTACGTATTTGTTACAATATTTATCTTGGACTAGTGTTGGGTCTGGTAGAATTATGGGTGTTAATTCTCGTTATTTTATACCTTTAATGTTTTTAATTCCTATGGTGTGTAATGTTAATGTTTTAGGTTCTGATTTGAAAAATAGTAAGAGTTATATTTGTATTATTATTGTTTTTGTTTTAGTCTTTTTGGTTGGATCTCTTGTTATGTTGGTTTCTTCTTATTATTAGTTTTTTTTATGCTTGTTTTTTTCCTGTTTTTATTATTTTTTTAGGTGTGTGTTTGTTGTGTGGTTCGTGACTGTTTTTGTATAATTCTAGGTATTTTTCGCTGTGATAATGTTTGTGTATTTGTTTTTCTGTTGGCAGATCTGTAATGAGTATTTCTGTTTGTTTTATTGCTTCTTCTTCGTTTCCTTCTATGTATGTTACTCCTCCAAATACAAGGAGTACTGATAGAAGCATTAGTAATTTGATGTTTTGTTTTATAATTGTTTTTTCACCATCCTTTTTTATTTTTTTATTTAAGAAGGGGATTATGTCTTTTGTTTTATGTATTATTTAAGTGTTTTTGTTTTTAGTAATTTTTACTTATCATTTATAATTTAATATGTAAATTTAATTTAATTGTTAAAATTAATTTAACTATTAACATGTTAAAATGTTTTCTTGAAAATTATTTTAGATTTCATGAAAATTTGAAAATCAGATTAACTATTTTTTTACTTATGTGAAATATGTATTTTTAATTTAACTATTAAAATAATTTTAATATGTTTTATTAAATTAACTATTATAATTTTTTTATATATTAACAATATTCATATAAACCAAAAAAAATTCCAGGATCTACTTTAACTAGTTTAAATCCAGAATATTTAAATTGAAAAGTTACATATATATGTTAAAAAACAAAAACATAATAACTAATAAAAAAAATATTTCTTCAAGATTTAGGAGAAAAAGAATATGGTAGATACACGAGATATTGAACTAAAAGATTATTTGAAATCAAAATTATACGATGGTCAGTTAAAAGATGGTGTTAAGCATGGTAGCATAATTTTAAACAATAATCATGCAGTTAATTTATATCCTAATGATTTTATATTTATTCATGAATCTCATTTAATTTTACATGAGAATAATAATAAAGATGATAAATATGAACATTATATTCCTTACTCCAGTATATTGAAAATTAGGTTCCGTGGAGAAGGTGACTAAAAAAAATTTTTAATAAATTTCTTATTTTTTTATCAATTTTAATTTTGTAATAAATACTAAAAATGTATTGTTTTGAGGTACATGTATTTGGTTATATGTACTGATTTTTCTATTTTTGATTAAATATAGTATCCTCTTCTTGTAAGAGAATGTAAAAAAACATATACTCATACTCTAGATTAAATATATAGA
>CAYSIF010000022.1:0-26237 GCA_964431035.1 uncultured Methanobacteriaceae archaeon
TCAAAAAAGCACAAACAACACTCAAAAAATACTTAAATATCTAGACCCCTAAATTTTTTTATTCAATTAATAAATCTGGTAAAAACATTACAAAAACACAAACAATAACACTTAACAATGCATATATTAATGCAATAGTCGTATTCCCGTTCTTAATCAAATCACCAGTTTCTAAAGCAAAAGTTGAGAATGTTGTAAAACCACCACAAATACCAACTTTTATAAATAATATTAAATTAGAATCTATTGGATTCTCCTTTGTTATATAAAAAGCAAAAAAACTAATAACTAATGCACCAATAATATTAATAAAAAAAGTATTAAAAGGAAATGCACCAGTTTCATTAATAGGAATTAGACCCATTAAATATCTAAATATGGATCCTATAAATCCGCCTAATCCAACAATTAAACATTCATATAACATACTAATTTTTCCACATTTTTGTGTATTGATTTTTTTAT
Organism: uncultured Methanobacteriaceae archaeon; assembly: GCA_964431035.1. Taxonomy (GTDB): domain Archaea; phylum Methanobacteriota; class Methanobacteria; order Methanobacteriales; family Methanobacteriaceae; genus Methanobrevibacter_A. Next base: position 466 of record CAYSIF010000022.1, read on the forward strand.
AAAACTATATATCATTATATATTATTTGAAATATATTTAACTATTAGGTGTGAAAAAATTATGGAAAATAAAACTATACTAGTTGCATGTAGTGGATTAAATCCAAGAGGAAATGTTACAAGAGCTGCTGTAAGTGACATCACAACAAATGATGAAAACTTTGACTATGCATGTATTGTTGCATGTGGTGGAGGAAATAAAAAACATCTACAAAAAACTATAGATAACAAAACAATAAGCGTTAATGGATGTCAAAAAGCCTGTCCTAAAACAATACTAGAAAATTTAGGTGGAAAAGTTGACAAATCATTAGACATAAAAGAATTACTAAATAAACATGACTTATTACCCGAAGATCCAGTAAGAATAGGAGAACATGAAGAAAAAGGAATCAAATTAATTAAAGAAGAAATCTATAAACTTGCTGAAGAATAATTTTAATTTTTTTTATAAAAAGGGAATAGTATTAAAAATGGAAGAGTACATACTACCAAATGATGAGAGGAAAAAAACATTAATACAATTAAAAAATGTTCTATTAATTCTTTTAATTGTTATAGATTTAATGTTTATAATCTCAATAACATTCTTTGAAATAGATGTTGAAGATTTAGTATTCATGGCATATTTTGACTTATTAGTATGTTTTATACTATTTTTAAATCTTTTAGATATGTACCGCAGATCAGATGTAAGTCCATTAAAATTTATCAGAACACATATAATAGATATTATTTCAATAATTCCATTTAATTTCATATTTTTAAGATACTTAGCAGTTTTCAGGATTTTCAGAATATTACAATTCTTCCAAATAATAAAAGTTTTCAATATTAAAGAGATAAATGTACATTCTTTAAAATATTTCATACAAAATCAATTATTAAAAGTAATTACTTTAATATTACTAGTTTATATTATAGTATCATCTTTAGTTTTATTCTTTGTTGATAATTCTTTTTATTCTGTATTTGATTCAGTATGGTACACACTTGTAACAGTAACTGGTGTGGGATATGGTGATATAACACCAGTAACATATTCTGGTAAAGTTATTGGAATGTTAACAATAATTCTAGGAGTATTCTTCATTAGCATATTCACAGCAGCAATGTCAGGATTATATATGGAAAAAAATGAAGAAGAAACCCGAGCTAAATTAAAACATCAAATAGAAAAACTAGAAGATGAAAATAAAGTTTTAAACAAACAAGTAAATAGTTTACAACAAACAATTGTTAAAATGGATGAAAAATTAGATAAAATACTAGAAAAGGAATAAGACTATGAATGTTTTTGACAAATTTATTGTAGGAGATACAGAAAATATCAATTGGGTATTTGAAACTAGACATTTTAACCAAAGATTATCTGATAATAATATTAGCAGAGAATTTATTGTTGATTGTGTAATGTATGAAGAACCTTTAAGATGGGACAGATCACCTAAAAAGCATAATGAATATAATGTAATTTTCAAAGCACCAGATAATAAGAATTATAGTGAAATTAAAGTTGTTTTTGCATGTGAAGATAATACAATTACACTAGTTACTATTATGCCAAATCAGGGTAGTGGTACTGATAGATCAAAAAATGTGTTTAAAACTCAAGAATATAAAGATTTAGAAAAGAAACGTCTTAAAGCAATATCAAAACGCAAATGGTAATATTGTATTTTTTCAGGTATTATTTTAAATATAATGTTTAACAAAATTTAAATAGAAAAATAATTTTATACTTATACTTTTTTTTTAATTTTTTCTAAAAAAATAAAATAATAAAAGGAGATTATCAATTTATGGAGAAAGGAACTAATGTATTAAAAGAAGGTTTTGCTAAAATGACAAAAGGTGGGGTGATTATGGATGTTGTTAATGCTGAACAAGCAGCTATTGCAGAAGATGCTGGTGCTGTTGCAGTAATGGCTCTTGAAAAAGTCCCTGCAGATATTCGTAAAGCTGGTGGAGTTGCAAGAATGGCTGACCCAACAATTGTTGAAGAAGTTGTAGATGCAGTAAGTATACCAGTAATGGCTAAAGCAAGAATAGGACACTTTGCAGAAGCACAAATACTCGAAACATTAGGAGTAGATATGATTGATGAAAGTGAAGTATTAACTCCTGCAGATGAAGAATATCACATTAATAAAAAAGAATTCACAATACCATTTGTTTGCGGTGCAAGAAACCTTGGTGAAGCTCTAAGAAGAATCGATGAAGGAGCAGCAATGATAAGAACCAAAGGAGAACCAGGAACAGGAAATGTTGTTGAAGCTGTAAGACACATGAGAATGGTTACAGGAGAAATACGCGACATTCAAAACAAAAACGAAGAAGAATTAAGAGAATATGCACGTCTTATAGAAGCACCATTAGACTTACTAAGAGAAACTGCAAAAGAAGGAAAATTACCAGTAGTAAACTTCGCAGCAGGAGGAATCGCAACACCTGCAGATGCATCCCTTATGATGCAATTAGGTTCAGATGGTATTTTCGTAGGATCAGGTATCTTCAAATCTGGAAACCCAGAAAAATTTGCAAAAGCAATAGTTGAAGCAACAGCAAATTATGATAAACCTGAAAAATTAGCAGAAGTATCAAAAGATCTTGGAGAAGCAATGAAAGGTTTAGACATTCCAAGTATGCCTGAATCTGAAAGAATGCAAGACCGTGGAATCTAAATAACCCTTATTCCACAAAACACCTTTTTTTTATTCTCATTTTTTTATGAAACCAATATTACTAATTGGTCCAATATGTAAAGATACAAACCAATACAAAAATAAAACATATAATGGTATTGGTGGAGCAGTATATTATCAAACAAAAGTATTAGAAAAACTAAACATACCCTATCAAGCACAAGTAACATTATCTAAAAATGATACAAACCTACTGGAATATTTAGATAAAAACAAAACACAAACTATTTTTAAAAAAGAAACAATAGAATTTAACAATATTTACACTGAAAATATAAGAAAACAATTCAGTAACTTTACAAATACACCAATATATTATGAAGATTTAAATCTTAACAAAGAATACTCAGCAATAATATTAAATCCATTATTAAAAACAGATTTCCCCAAAGAAACAATAAAAAAATTAACTAAACATGGAAAAATATACTTAAGCATTCAAGGTTTATTAAGAGCACAAAAAAATAATAATGAAGTTCAACTAGAAAATAATGAAAACCTTGAAGAAATATTTAAACATATAAACACACTATTTCTAGATAAAAACGAAGCAAAAATAATATCAAAAGAAACCAAAATAGAAAACATAATAAAAACAATATCACCAAACTTAAATGAAATAATAATCACACTTGAAGATAAAGGATCCTTAATATACAATAAAAACCTAGAAAAACTAATTAAAATATCACCAACTAAAATAGATAAAGTTAATTATCCAACAGGAGCTGGAGATACATATATGATATCATATATAACTAAAAGATTGCAAGGTGCAAGCATTATTGAAAGTGGAAATTTCGCATCTAAAATAGCAAGTTATAAAATAGAAAAAGGATTATAAAAATTATTATAATAAAAAAATTTAGGATATTTAATTTTTATGCCTCATGAACATGATTACAACAAACAAGCAACAAGAAACTTAAGTTTTGCACTAATATTAAACTTAATATTCAATGTTATAGTAATACTTGGAGGAATATTTACAAATAGTGTAGCTATACTAACAGATGCAGTACATGACTTAGGAGACACATTAGCAATACTAATAGCATGGATAATGCAAAAAATATCACAGAAAAAAGGTAATGAAAAATTCACATATGGATATAAAAGATTCAGTGTCTTAGGAGCAGTAATAACATCAACAATAGTAATATGTGCATGTACAGTAGTGGCATATGAAGCAATAGAAAGACTATTTGCACCAGAAGTATCATCAGCAGAAGGAATGCTAATAGTAGCAATACTGGGACTAATATTCAAAGGACTATCAGTTTACACCTTACACAAAGGAAAAACATTCAATGAAAGAAGTATACTAGTACACCTAACAGGAGATGTTATAGAATGGATGATAGTCTTAATATTAAGTATAGTATTATTCCTAAATAATTACCCATTACTCGATCCAATAGCAAGTATCCTAATAAGTATATGGATAATATATAACCTAGCTAAAAACTTATACAAAAGCTTAAAAGTCATACTACAAGGAGCACCAGATAACTTCGATATTAAAAAATTCAAAAAAGAAATACGAGAAATTGATGGAGTAAAAGGAATAAGTGACTTACACATATGGACAATAGATGGTCTAAGTCACATACTAACCGTGAAAATCATGGTATCAAGAGAAACAGACCTACTTACAATAAGTCATATAAAATACCATATAAATGAATTAGCAATAAAATATGAAATTTACGACTCAACAATAGAATTCTTACACTAAAAAAATTTTTTCAGGAATGTATCTTAACTATGATTGGTGAAAAACACAATATTGGATATAGAATACGACAAAAAAGAGAAATACAAAACATGAGTTTAGAAGAACTCTCACAAGCCACAGAAATACCAATAGATGTTTTAAAATCAATAGAAAATGATGAAGTAGCACCATCACTAAACCCACTATCAAGAATATCTAGAGCATTAGGAGCAAGAATAGGAACATTCCTAGATAACGAACCAAGAGACGATCCAATAATATTCAAAGACAAAACAAAAGAAGAAGAGGACTACTTCACAAACAAAAGAGATACAAACAATACAAATATGGAATACACATCATTAGCAATAGGGAAAAAAGATAAACACATGGAACCCTTTATAGTAAATATAAACTCAACACATGAAATAATAGAATACTCTCATGAAGGAGAAGAATTCATATACGTACTAGAAGGAACAGTAAAACTCATCTACGGAAAAAACGAACATATACTTAATGAAGGAAACAGTGCCTACTATGACAGTATAGTTCCACATAAAATAAAATCAATACAAAATGATAATGCTAAAGTACTAGCAGTATTATACACACCAATAGACTAAAAAAATATAGAAGGGATTAAAAATAGTATTTGAAATAATAGTAGAAGCAAAATTCGGAGACCTCGATGGATTAAAACATATAAACAACAACAAAATAAATGAATGGTTTGAACTAGCACAAAACAGTATATTCAAAATATTCAACCCAACATTAGATTTAGCAAATGATAAATGGAAACTAAGACTAATCCATAATGAATCCCAATTCATAAACCAAACATACTATAATAAACCAATAAAAATAAAATCATCAATAGAAGAAATTGGAGAAAACTACTTCATAACCTATGAAGAAGCATGGCAAGAAGATAAAATAACAGCAAGTGGAAAATCAACATTCCAATACTATGACTGGATAAAAGAAGAACCATTAAAAATACCAGAAAACATAAAAAAAGAACTAAAAAAACACTTAAAGGAATAAAAATAATATGTTTGAAACAACAATAACCCCACAATTTGTAGATGCAGGACCAATGGGATACATAAAAAACAATGTAATTGGAAACTGGTTTGAAGTAGGTAGAAATGAAATATTCCGATTTTTCACACCAGATTTAAACTTAAGTTATGAAAAATGGAAATTAATAATGCTTAAAACTGAAAACACTTTTATAAATAATATAAGATATGGTGAAGATGTATCTATAAAAACATTCATTACACATATAGGAAACACATCATTTACAATAAGTCATGAAGCATGGCAAGATAATGAATTAAAAGCAAAAGGAAATGCAATAGTTGTATACTTTGATTTTATAGAACAAACAAAAAAACCAATAACTGATGAAATTAGAGAAAAACTAGAAAAACATTACAAGGAGATTTAACCATTTCAAACTTATTTACAGAAAAAAGTCTAGGAGACTATTTTGAAGAAATAGTGGAAAAACAACCAGACCATGACTTTTTAATATATCCAGACCGTGGATTAAGATTCACATATAAAGAATTCAACACTCGTGTAGATACTTTAGCAAAAGGATTACTACATATTGGAGTTCGTAAAGGGGATAATGTTGGAGTATGGGCTAAAAATGTACCTGAATGGTTAACATTTATGTTTGCATGTGCAAAAATAGGAGCACCACTCGTAACAATAAACACAGCATATCAGAAAACAGAAATTGAATACATGCTAAAACAATCTGATATGAAAGCAATAGCATTAACTGATGGTTTTCGTGATAACTCTTATATTAATATATTATATGATTTAATTCCAGAATTAAAAACACAAGCAAGAGGAAATTTACATAGTAAAGATTTCCCACACCTCAAAGATGTTATTTATATAGGGCCACGTAAACATCGTGGAATGTATAATACAAATGAACTATTCCTTCTAGGAGAGAATGTTTCAGATGAAACCTTAGAAAAAGCAAAATCAAAGGTAAATCAAAATGATGTTATAACATTATTATACACAAGTGGAACTGAAGGATTTCCAAAAGGGGTGATGTTAACAAGTAGAAACATTGTAAATGATGGATATTATATTGGTGAAAATTTAAAATACAGTTCTAAAGATAAATTATGTCTTGTTGTTCCATTATTCCATTGTTTTGGAACAGTTCTTGGTGTTATGGCAATTATAACTCATGGTGCATCAATTGTAATGTTGGAAGAATTTGATCCTTTATTAACTTTAACTTCAATACAGAGAGAAAAATGTACAAGTTTGTATGGTGTTCCAACAATGTTTATTGCAGAATTAAATCATCCAATGTTTGATATGTTTGATTTAAGTAGTTTACGTACTGGTATAATGGCAGGTTCAACTTGTCCTAAGGAAACTATGCAGGAAGTTATAGATAAGATGAATATGCATGAAATTACTAGTGTTTATGGTTTAACTGAAGCATCTCCTGGTTTTACACAAACAAATGCTAATGATAGTTTTGAGAAGAAAGTGAATACTGTTGGTAAGAAATTTCCTAATATTGAAGTGAAGATTATTGATCCTAAAACTGGTGAAACTGTAGGTCCTAATGTTCCTGGTGAGATTATGTGTCGTGGTTTTAATGTTATGAAGGGTTATTATAATATGTCTGATAAGACTCGTGAGACAATAGAAAGTGATGGTTGGTTACATACTGGGGATTTGGCTACTGTTGATGAGGATGGTTATTATTCTATTGTTGGTCGTATTAAGGATGTTATTATTAGGGGTGGTGAGAATATTTATCCTCGTGAGGTTGAGGAGTATCTTTTCACACATCCTTGTGTAAGGGATGTTCAGGTTGCAGGTATTCCTGATGATAAATATGGTGAGATTGTTGGTGCTTTTATAATAAAGCATGATGGTTTTGAGGATATTGGTGAAGAGGATATTAGGGATTTTTGTATTGGTAATATTGCTCGTTTTAAGGTTCCTAAATATGTTTTCTTTGTTGATGAGTTTCCTTTGACTACTAGTGGTAAGATTAAAAAATATTTGTTCGGTGATATTGGGCTTAAACTTCTTGATGAGCGAAAAAATTCTGTTGATTTCTAAATTTTTGTAGTAAATTTTGTGTAATTTATATATCATCGTTATATTATTGTGTTATATTATACATAAGGTTTATATAGTAGATAATATAATATTTTAGAATAACGGAGGTGAAAAATATGAGTGAATTACCAATCGCACCTGTAGGTCGTATCTTAAAAAACGCTGGCGCACAAAGAATTTCCGATGATGCTAAAGTTGCATTAGCTGAAGCATTAGAAGAACAAGGTGAAGAAATCGCAACCAAAGCTGTAAACTTAGCACGTCACACAGGTAGAAAAACTGTTAAAGCTGAAGATATCAAATTAGCTATCAAATAAGCAGCTTTATTATATTTTTAATTTTGTTTGATCATTCATTTGATCAAAATACACTTTTTTTATTATTTTTTTGAATTTTTACTCTTTTTACATGTTTATTTTAGGTCTTATTTTTATTTATTTCTTAACATAGTTAAGGGTTTTTTAAGCATTATTTGAGGTTTCTTAACATAGTTAAGACTTTATATTATTTTTTAGAAAGATTTAAATAATTATAATTTAATAATTTAGTTTGTGAGTATTTTTAACTCACATTTCCATAAATTTGAAATTTAATATCAAAGTAGAACTTTTTTTAACGTAAGAACTTTGTGGGGCATAGTTTTTTTTAGATTTTTGCCCCATTTTTTTATATTTTTTATATTTTTTTCCGTTAGTTTTATATAGTATGTTGTTTCAATATTATATTGTCGGAAGTCGGAAGCCGTCTTCCGTATTAACTTTTTTAAAAAATCATAAAATTAACAAAAAAAATTTCATTCATAAACAAAAAAACAAGGAGAAGAAAAACCTAAATAGGAAGTAATAAATCATGTCAGCATTAGCAGCATTAAACACAGGAGATACAGCATGGATAATAGTAGCAACAATACTAGTATTACTCATGAGTATACCTGGAGTAGCATTTTTCTACGGAGGACTAAGTAAAAAGAAAAATGTTCTAAACACAATGTTCTTATCAATCATAGCATTCGCAATAATAGCACTAATATGGGTAAGCTATGGATACCCAATAGCATTTGGAAACACAATCAACGGAATAATAGGAATGCCAACAAACCTATTCCTAACAGGAATAAGCCTCAACGCAGTAAGTGGAACCATACCTGAAATGTTATGGATAGTATTCCAACTAACATTTGCAGCATTAACCGGAGCACTAATTGCAGGAGCAGTAGTTGGAAGAATGAAAACATCTGCATGGATAACATTCATAATACTATGGGCAACCCTCGTATACATCCCAATAGCTCACTGGGTATGGGGTGGAGGATGGTTAATGCAACTAGGAGCACTAGACTTCGCAGGAGGAACAGTAGTACATATAAACTCAGGTGTATCAGCATTAGCATTAATCCTAGTATTAGGCTCAAGAAAAGAAAAAACATTACTACCTCATAATTTAACCTACTCAATACTTGGAGCAGGATTCCTATTCTTCGGATGGTTAGGATTCAACGGAGGATCCGCACTAGCAGCAAACGGGCTAGCAGCAAGTGCAATAATCGTAAGTATAGTAGCAGCATGTGCAGGACTATTAACATGGATAATAATAGACACAATAAAAGGTGGAAAACCAACAGTATTAGGAGCAATAACAGGACTTGTAGCAGGATTAGTAGCAATCACCCCTGCAGCAGGATTCGTTGATGTACCTGCATCAATAATTATTGGAATAATAACCTCAATCGTATCATACTTCGCTGTATACTATATGAAAGAAAAACTAGGTTACGACGATGCATTAGATGTATTCGGAGTACACGGATGTTCAGGAATATGGGGATCAATTGCAACAGGGATATTTGCAGCACCATTTATCAACGAAGCATCCGGATTAATTTATGGAAATGCAGGCCAATTATGGATTCAAATCATAGCAACCGTAATATCAATAGTATATGTATTTGTAATAAGCTGGATACTAGCAAAAGTTATTGATAAAACAATTGGACTAAGAGTAGAAGATAAAGTAGAAATAAGCGGTCTAGACACAAGTCTTCACGAAGAATCTGGATATCAATTATAAAAAAAAATATTATGGAGTTATTTAATTATGAAAAGAATTATTGCAGTAATACGTGAAGAAAAACTAGAAGATGTAAAACAAGAACTAGCAGAAGTAAATTGCCATGGAATGAACGTCTCCTACATAAAAGGAAGAGGAAGACAATTAGGAATTAAAGAGTCATACAGAGGATCTAAATACTGTATAGATTTAATACCAAAAACACGTGTCGAACTCATAGTAAAAGACGAAGATGTTGAAAAAGCATCAAAAGCAATTATCAAAGGAGCAAGAACAGGAGATGTCGGTGACGGAAAACTATTCATATCTGATATAGTAGAAGTTATACGAATACGTACAGGTGAAAAAGGTGATGATGCAGTCTAAACTAATTTAATCATACTTTTTTTATCTTTTTTCCTCTTTATTTTAAACAAATTTTCTTTTTTTAACCCTTTTTTTTATTTAATTACTTATTTTTCATAAATCTTTTTTTTATACAAAATTTTAAATACATATTCTTCATATAATAATATAATGTCGGAATAAGGTTTCCGTTTTCCAATATTTTTCAAAAAATCAACAAAAAAGGGAGAAAGATAAAAAACATGTCAACAATAACCGCACTAAGCACAGGAGACACATCGTGGGTACTAGTAGCAACAATAATGGTACTACTCATGACAATACCTGGACTAGCATTCTTCTACGGAGGACTAAGCAAAAAGAAAAACGTACTAAACACAATGTTCATGAGCCTAATAGCATTCTCAATAATAGCAATAATATGGGTACTCTACGGATACCAACTAGCATTCGGCCCATCAATAAACGGAATAATAGGACTACCACAACACATAATGCTAGACGGAATAAGCGCAGCATCCATGCACGGATCAATACCACTACTACTATTCGTAGCATTCCAACTAACCTTCGCAGCACTAACAGGAGCACTACTATCAGGAGGAGTAGTCGGAAGAATGAAAACATCAGCATGGATAGTATTCATAGTAATATGGACAACCCTAGTATACATCCCAATAGCCCACTGGATATGGGGTGGAGGATGGTTAATGCAACTAGGAGCAGTAGACTTCGCAGGAGGATGTGCAGTAGAAATAAACAGTGGACTATCAACACTAGCACTCGTACTAGTGCTCGGATCAAGAAAAGAAAGAGTACTCCTACCACATAACCTAGGATACTCAGTACTAGGAGCAGGATTCCTATTCTTCGGATGGTTAGGATTCAACGGAGGATCCGCACTAGCAGCAAACGGACTAGCAGTAAGCGCACTACTATCAACAATAATGGCAGGATGTGCAGGACTAGTAGTATGGGTAATAATAGATACCATAAAAGTTGGAAAACCAACAGTACTAGGAGCAATAACCGGACTAGTAGCAGGACTAGTAGCAATCACACCAGCATCAGGATTCGTAGACATATCATACTCAATACTAGTAGGACTAATAGCATCAATAATATCCTACTATGCAGTATACACAATTAAAGAAAAATTCGGCTACGACGATGCATTAGATGTATTCGGAGTACACGGATGTTCGGGAATATGGGGACTAATAGCAACAGGACTATTCGCATCACCATTCGTAAACACAACCACAGGACTAATATTCGGAAACCTAAACCAAGCATTAATACAAATAATAGCAACAGTCAGCACAATCGCATATGCATTCATAGTAACCTATATAATAGCAAAAGTACTAGATAAAGTAATAGGACTAAGAGTAGAAGACAAAATAGAAATAGGAGGATTAGACACAAACCTCCACGAAGAATCAGGATACCAACTATAAGGAGCAGAATAAAATGAAAAGAATAATAGCAGTAATAAGAGAAGAAAAACTAGAAGAAGTGAAAAATGCACTAAGCAAAATAGACTGTAACGGATTAAACGTATCAGAAATCAGAGGAAGAGGATCACAAGTAGGAATAAAACAACAATACAGAGGATCAAACCACTGTGTAGATTTAATACCAAAAACACGTGTAGAACTAATTGTAAAAGACGAAGACATGGAAAAAGTAGTAGATACTATAGTTGAAAGTGCAAGAACCGGAGATGTTGGAGACGGAAAACTATTCATATCAGACGTAGTCGAAGTAATAAGAATAAGAACTGGAGAAAGAGGAAACGACGCAGTATAAAAAAACTTCCTCCCAAATCTCTCTTTTTTTATTATCATTTAATCAATTTTTATAAAAAAAATTACTATTTATATAAGTACAAATAAAATTTTAATAAATAAGTAAAAAAATATAAAAAAAAATTCATTGTGATTAAATGATAAGTGAAACAACAGAACAACACAGAAAAACCAGAGTAAATAATATCTCCTGTGGAATAATAACCTTAAGTGACAGTTTATATGAAAAAGGAAGTAAAGGCATAGAAGAAGACTTATCTGGACAATACATATATGAAAAACTAACAGAAGAATACACTGTCGAAGACTATGTTTTAATTCCCGATGAAAAAGACAAACTAGTAAAAGCATTATCAGCTATGGCAAATAATGACATAGACTTAATAATCACAACCGGTGGAACAGGACTAGAAAGTAGGGATATAACAATCGAAACATTAATGGAAAGATTCGATAAAACAATACCTGGCTTTGGAGAAGAATTCAGAAGACGAACAGCTGAAACACTAAAAGGAGGAGCACTGCTTACAAGAACATGTGCAGGTGTATATAATAAAACATTAATCTTTGCAATGCCTGGTTCTCCAAATGCAGTAGAATTAGGAATGGATATAATATATTCAGAAATTAAACACCTTGTTAAACATACAAGAATCTAACTCTTCTTCTTAAATGTATGATAACTATCTAAAATCTTAACATTTAATGATTTAAATATTAAATAAATTTCTTTATCAATTTTAATATTTAATTTTTCATAAGAATTTCTAGTTAAAATCCCTTTAAATTCAATATCATCCACAGAACAAGTTACATTAATAATAGGTCCAGATTCAGTAATTTCTGTAACTTTCCCTTTTAATCTATTTCTTGCTGATGATTCAAAAGTTTCATTTGCAAATATAATATTTTCAGGCCTAATAGCAACTAAAACATGAATATTATTTATCTTATTTTTCACAAGTTTACAATATTCTTCATCAGTACTCTGTAATATTATATCATCATTAATTTTAACACTTACAGAATTCTCATTCGTGTTAATAATTTCTCCTTCAAATAAATTATGAACCCCAACAAAATTTGCAACAAACTCATTATTCGGTTTACTAAATACTTTGTCAATAGTATCTATTTGGTATAATTTACCATTTTTCATAACTCCAACACGATCTGCTAAATTCCAAATATCATTGAAATTATGTGTTACATGGATAAATGTTGTATTGAATTTTCTTCCGATTTCTTTTATTAATTGTGTTATTTTTGCTTGACTTGTAACATCTAATGCTGAAAATGGTTCGTCCATTAAAATTATGTCTGGATTTACGACTAATGCTCTTGCTAATGCTGTTCTTTGTGATTCGCCACCACTTAATGTGGATATATTTCTTTCCAATAAATGATTAATATTTAATATTTTTGTTATATTCTCTATTTTTTCATTAATTTCATTTTCATCTTTGGTTTTTGTTTTTAAACCATAAGCTATGTTTTCATATACATTCATATTTGGAAATAATACATGATCTTGATAAACTATTCCAATGTTACGTTTTTCAGGAGTAACATCATTTAAAATTTTATTATTAAGTTTTATTATTCCAGAATCTGGTGTGTAAAAACCTATTATGCTTTCAAGTAGAACTGATTTCCCAGAACCTGTTGGTCCAATAAGTATTAAATATTCTCCTTTATCTACAGTAAAGTTAATATTTTCTAATTTAAACTCATCTAATTTAATATTTAGATTTTCAATTTCTAGATACATTTTATAATCCTTTTGTTATTCTATATTTGGTGTGTATTTTTCCATTATTGCTATGGTAATAATTGAAATTAAAACAAGTATTATACCAGAACTTATAGCCATATCCATATTTCCTGTTGATAAATGCAAGTACATAGTTATAGACAGGGTATCTGTTTTCATTAAGATTCCTCCTCCAACAAATAGTACTGCAGCAAATGTTCCAATGCAACGTGCAAGAGTTATTATTATTGTTGCAAATAATCCTTGTTTTGATAATGGTAAGGTAATATTAAAGAAAGTGTCTAGTTCATTATATCCTAAACTTCTTGATACAAATTCAAATCTAGGATCTACATAATTAAATGTTGAATGTAATGTTTTAACTGCATATGGCAATGCTACAAAAAATTGTGCAATTATAATGCTTATATTATTGAATACTAAGTTTATATTAAAATTATTCAGAATTCCACCTATTCCATAGTTTCCAAGAAACATTAATAATGCAATTCCAATAACAATTTCTGGAAGAGCCATTGGCAAATCTAAAATTATTCTAAATAATCCTTTTAGAGGGAATTCATATCTACTTAAACTATAAGCCATAGGTATAGCAAGTAATATTGTGAAAAATGCAGAAATAATTGATGTTGTTAAGGTTAAAATAATAGAATATCTAAGTTCTTCTGAGAATAAAGATGATATGAAACCTTCAGGACTGGTTACAAAAAACATACTTCCTATTACAGAAAATAAGAGTATTGTAATAATTATTGTTATGGTAATTGAGATTATTTCAAATTTTGAACGCATCATATCATTACTCGGTTTTATATCTAATAGTTTTATTCTATTTTATATCCCCATTCTTCCCATATTTTTTTACCTTCATCTGATGTTAAAAATTCTACAAATAGTTCAGCAGCATCAGAATTTTCAGTAAATGTAGTTATTGCAACTGGTATTGTACTTATATTATTTTGTTCATTTGGAATCTGGATAACTTCAATTTTATCTTCATTATCATCCCAGGTAGTTAATGCTTCCCATACAATTGTTGCATCAATTTCTCCAGAAATAATATATGTTACTAATTGATTAACAGTTGTTGTTGTAACTGTAGGATTTACAGTAATGTTATTTTTTTCTAGAATACTTTGTGATGTTTTACCAATTGCTGGTCCTTCCGGTTCACCTAATCCTACTTTAATGTCACTACGACTTAAATCTTCAAGTCCAGTAATATTTTGAGGATTATCTTTTTGTGTTATGATAACTGGAACATTTTTGGTTATATTTTGAACAGTGTCATTTTCAACATAACCATTTTCTATAGCTTGACTCATATATTTGTAAGCAGCAGGTAAAAATACATCTCCACTTCTTTGAGTTTCCATCATACTGTATAATTCACCACTTCCACCATATCTCATATTAACATTAATATTAGGATATTTCTCATTAAATGCTTTAACAAGGTCATTTCCTACTTCACTAAAACCGGCTCCAGCATATACAGTTATAGAACCACTTGTATCATTGGTTGTTGTATTTGTTGAAAAATACACTAATCCGATAATAATTATAAAAATAATAATTATTATTCCTGCAAATATTTTTTTATTATCCATATAATATCACTAATCTATTTTTTTTAAATTCTTTTTATTAATTTATATTATATCTTCTATTTTAAGATTTATTTTATATTAAATAAATGAGTAAATTATTAAATGACTAATAAATAATATAATAATAATTTATTTTACAAAATATTTTTCTATAAGTATACAATATCATGATAATTTTAAATAAAAGGAAAAATAATTGGATGTTATATCCTATTGGATCTCCAAAAGGTGCTCTTAACACTAAAAGAAAACCTGAATTTATAGGAACTTTGAAGTTCTCGGAAAATGAGGAAGAATATATTCTAAATAAATATATTGTTCATAGTGAAAACGAGGATAAATTAAAACCTCCAGCTGAAGCTGTTGAACTATTACGTTCTCAAGCAGTATTTTTAGCTACAAGAGATAAAGTAATGGAGAAAATTTTAAAATCATTACATATTAAAGCACGTTTCACAAGAATTTGCCCTCACTGTATTTATGAAGGATATATAACTATTATTAATAAGGATTGTAGTTTTAATTATCATGGTCAAAGTATTTGTGAAGATTGTGCTGATGAAACTATTAAACGTGAGATGAAACTGAGACGTTATGATAGTGCATCTTTTCCTACTTTTAAAAAGATTTTAACAAAAACTGGAGATTTGGATACAGTTTTAAATATGTTTTCTCCTCGTTTTGACCCTTTAAAACATAATGATTTAACTATTTTTGATAAGGTTAAGGTTAAAACAGATAAAATTCCAGATATTCCAATTAGTCGTCTGAAGATTCCTAAAGATTTTAAAGAAGTTTTAATGAGTAAAAGAGATTTTAATCTTTTACCTGTTCAATTATTAGCTTTAAAAGCAGGTGTTTTAAAAGGTGAGGATTTACTTGTTGTTTCAGCTACTGGTAGTGGTAAAACTTTAATTGGTGAGTTGGCAGGTATTCCTTCTGCTCTTAAAGGTCGTAAGTTTCTTTTTTTAACTCCTTTGGTTGCTCTTGCTAATCAGAAATTTCGTGATTTTAAGAAGAGATATAAAAGTTTGGGTTTGAAAGTTGCTCTTAAAGTTGGTGGTAATCGTATTCAGGCTAAAAATGAGTTAAATATTCATGATGGTGATGTTTATGATGCTGATATTATTGTAGGTACTTATGAAGGTTTGGATTTTATTCTTCGTAGTGGTAAAAAGGATATTCTTGGAGATTTAGGTGTTGTTTTAATTGATGAGATTCATACTATTGCTGATGAAGATAGGGGTTTAAGGTTGAATGGTTTGATTAATCGTTTACGTAGTTTGTTTCCATCTGCACAGTTAATTGGTTTATCTGCTACTATTGGTAATCCTAAGTTTTTGGCTAGTAGTTTTAATATGAAGTTGGTTCAGTATACGCAGCGTCCGGTTCCTTTAGATAGGCATTTGATTTATGTTAATAATGATGCTCAGAAGAAACATATTATGCGTCGTTTAGTTAAAAGGGAGTATAATCGTAAGAGTAGTAAAGGTTATCGTGGTCAGAGTATTATTTTTACTAATTCTCGTCGTAAGACTCATAAGATTAGTAATTTTTTATCTGGTAAAGGTGTTAGTGTTGCAGCTTATCATGCTGGTTTATCTTATTATAAAAAGGATAAGATTGAAAGGGATTTTGGTCGTGGTCGTATTGCGGCTGTTGTAACTACTGCTGCTTTAGCTGCGGGTGTTGATTTTCCTGCTAGTCAGGTTATTTTTGAGTCTTTGTTGATGGGTAATGATTGGATTTCTTCTAATGATTTTAATCAGATGTTGGGTCGTGGTGGTCGTCCTAGTTTTCATGATAAGGGTTTGATTTATCTTCTTCCTGAGATTGATAATGTTTTTGATAATAGTAGTGAGGAGGCTATGGCTTTAAGTTTGCTTGAAAGTGGTCTTGAGGATATTGATGTGGATTATAATGATAGTGGTGTTCTTGAGGAGATTCTTGCAGATGTTTGTAGTGGATCTAATAATAGTTTATCTGGTGTTAGGAAATCTTATCAAAATCACTTAAATTCTGATGTTGAGATGTATGTTAATGAACTAACTAATAGTAAAATGATTAAACACTTAAAAAATGGAAAACTTGCACCATTAAAATATGGTCGTGCAGTAAGTAAAAGCTTTTTATCAATCGAAAATGGAAGATACATAAAGAATAATCTTGAAAGATTCGACTATTTAAAAGAAAGAATAAACAAACCCTACCTACAAAAACAAATAAAAACACCAAAAAAAGGAAAAAAACAAAACATAGACAAACTAAACACAAAACTAAAAATAAAAAACATAGCAATAGACTTAGAACCATTCGAAAATGCATACCTACCATCAGCACTACACAAACAAATAAGCACACACCTAAAAATAAACTTCTCAACAAGACTATTTAACGAATCAACACTAGACATAATAAACAACGGAGAAACAATAACAAAAATAGATAAAAAATTCCAAGAAACACTAATAAAACTACAAGTAGACTTCCTAAGATGCACATGCAAAGAAAAACCATTCTGTGACTGCCTACAAAAAGGAATAAGCCTATTTATAATAGACGAAAGACTAAAACACAAAGATCCATACGAAATAAGTGAAAAACTATACAAAGAATACACAATACAAGCCTACCCTGGAGACATATACACATGGTTAAATAACCTAATACAAAACCTAGATGCAATAAAAAGAATAAGCCGAGCAATAGAAAACAAATACCTAATAAAACACACAGACACACTAATTAAAAAAATAGAAAAAGGATAAAAAAAGAATGAAAAAAATAACCCCAATCATAATAATATTAATACTAGCAATAACTGCAGGATACATCATAATAAACAACCACACAAACAACACACCAGAATTCTCACAAGGACTACAACTAGCAAACCTAAACTTCGAACAAACACCAGAAAAATACCTAATACAAATAACACTAAGCCCAGAACAAACACAAAAACAAGTAACACAAATAAATGTAGAACTCTACAATGAAAAATCAATAATATACAGAAACACAATAACAGAAATAAACGAAAACCCACTAACCTATGCCATACCAAAAGACAAAATAAGAGCAAACATAACAAGCATACTCATAACAAGCTTCAACAATAACGAAGTAATAGGAACAACCTACCTAAAACTATAAAACTAAACTTCCAAATAACTACTCTTAATAAAACTAACACTAACATTACTTTGAAACTTACTTTCCAAATTAACAATAATATCTTCATTCTGAGTAGCAACCGTATAACAAACATCCTCAGAATAATCCTTACTAACAATCCTAAAATTAAGACTTCTCAACTCACTATCAACATTCTTAATAAAACTATAAGGAAAAGTTAAACTATAAAGATAAAACATACTCATACTAACAATATCAGCATCATCCAAAGCACTTAAAACACTCTTACCATAAGCACGAACTAAACCACCAGCACCTAACTTAATACCGCCAAAATATCTGGTAACAATAGCTAAAACATTACTCAAATCATTTTTCTTCAAAACATTAAGCATAGGCTTACCAGCAGTACCACCAGGCTCCCCATCATCATCATAACCCTCACTATCACTTAAAACATAAGCAGTACAATTATGAGTAGCATCACTAAACTCAGTAGAAATCTCACCAATAATACGTTTAACCTCATCCTCACTACTTACAGGAAAAAGCCTACAAATAAACTCAGATTTCTTAATATTAATACTACAAGTATAAATCTTATTAATGGTCTTCATAAAAATTAAACTTTAAATATTTATTAAAACAAATAATATTATTACTATTTTATTCTACATTTTATTTAAAATTAATTTTATTGGATAGGGATAAAAAATGGTTAACAAATCAGCAAAAGCATTAGTATTCTTCACAATAGCACTAATAGCATTTTTATGTAGTGCCGCATTCGCAACAGCAACATATAATATGCTAGCAGCAGATGCAATGGAAGAAGCATACTCAAACTCAGACAATATAACAGTAGAAGATGCACAAGACACAAATAATGCTGAAAATTCAAATAATCACTACTATCCAAACAATGTTCTATCATCAGATAATAATGACACATCAAATAATGAAAGTCAAGGACACAACCTATTTAATATAAACATACTAAACATCTTCAACGCAACAAACGAAAATGGAGAAATGGACTTACACACATTATTCGATAAAATGCAAAACAAAATAAGTAGAATATTCAGTGGAGACTCATAAAAAATAAATATAAAATCTCTATTATTCACATTATTTTTGGAGGAAAAAATCCTTTCTATGAAATATAATAAAATAATACTAACCACCACTATTCTCATCCTAATATTTCTAACACTAAACATAGCATCAGCAGAAGACAACATAACAGATAACACCAACTACCAAATAACAAACACAAACACGATTTATATAAATAACTCATATCATGGAAATATAGAAGACGGAAGCCAAAACCACCCATACAAAAATATCAACACAGGAATAAACACAGCAATCAAAAACTCAAAACCCAACATATACATAGCCAACGGAGAATACACAATAAACAGACCAATAACAATACGAAACTCCAACATAAACATAATCGGCGAAAGCACAAATGTAATACTAAATGCAAAAACAACTACAAACTTCTTCAAATTAAATACTGGTAACTACACAATACACAATATCACATTTACAAACGGAGAAGCAACATCAAACAGAGGATACTCAACAACATATGGGGGAGCAATACTCATAAATGCAACAGGAGATGGAGGATACACCTACAGAAAACAAACACTACCATTCGACCTATTCTCACTAAAAATAACAAACTGCATATTCAAAAACAACTACGCAGACTATGGAGGAGCAATCTACGGAAGCAACGGAAACATAATAATAAAAGACTCAACATTCTACAATAACTCAGCAATTGATGGAGGAGCCATAAACCTAGAATACTGCAACACAACAATAATAAACACAAAATTCAACAAAAATTCAGCAGTATATGGTGGAGCAGCATACCTAGATACAAACCTAAACAACATACACAATACAAACTTTGAAAACAACCAAGCAAATGTAGGAGCAGGAATCTTCACAACAGGAGGAATACTAAACATACAAAACACACAATTCAACAAAAACACTGCAGAAGACGAATATGCAAACGGAGGAGCAATATTCATATCACAAACACAAACACAAATAGACAACTCAATATTCAACGAAAACAAAGCAACAGGAACAATAGCATCAGCAAGTGCAATATACTCAGCAAGCTCACTAGGACTAACAATAAACAACACAACAATATCCAACAACACAGTTCTAGCAGAATACAGCTTCGGAACAATAGCAAATAAAGGATTCCTAACAATAAACAACACAAACATTTACAATAACTACATAAACTCAAACAACAGAATAGACGAAACCATCTATAACATTAACGGAATTATAAAAACAGAAAACACAAACATCACAAACAATAACTTCAAAGGAACAAAAACAAGAGAATCCTTATACTACATAGATTTCCCAATAATAACAGGACAAGTATACACAGAAAACACAACACTTCCAGAAAAATACGACCTAAGAAACATCACACTTCCAAACGGAACAACCACTTCAGGACTAACATCAGTTAAAAACCAACTAAGCCTAGGAACATGCTGGGCATTCGCATCACTAGGAGCATTAGAATCACACCTAAAACTAACAGAAGGAATAGAATACGATTTCAGTGAACTAAACATGAACAACCTTGCAGACTATGGTAAAGAAGGATACGACTCACAATACTATGGTGATGGAGGAGACTTCTACACAGCAACAGCATACCTAACACGATGGAGCGGACCAGTAAACGAATCTGATGATCCATATAAAACAAATTCAAAAACATCACCAAACAACCTAACAGTAATAAAACACATACAAGATATAATCTTCATACCAATAAGAGAAAACTACCAAGACCTAAACCAAATAAAACAAACAATACTAAAATACGGAGCAGTAGCAGTATGCTATGCAGACACAGACTATGAAGACAACCTAAGAGACTATGAAAAATCCTCAAGCTTCTACGAACCATTAAGCCAACCATCAAATCATGCAGTACTACTTGTTGGATGGGATGACAACTACTCAAAAAACAACTTCAAAAGCAGATACGGTGAACCTGCAGGAGATGGAGCATTCATAATAAAAAACAGTTGGGGAAAAAATACAATAGATAAAGGATATTGCTACATATCATATTACGATGCAACATTCGGAGGATCCGATGGTAGCTCATCATTTGGAATGGCATTTACAAATGTAGAAAATTCAGATAACTACAAAGAAAAATATGAATACGACACACTAGGAAATACAGCATCATTTTTAGGATTTAATAATGAAACAGCATGGTTTGCAAACATATTCACATCAAAATCAAACAACCCCTTAGCAGCATTCAGCATAATAACCTCTGCACCAAAATCAACATACTATGCAAAAATCTATGTAAACAATGAACTAAAACAAACAACAAGTGGAACAATAGATGAAATAGGATACCATACAATAAAACTAAACCAAAACATTCCACTAAACACAGGAGATACTTTTAAAATTATTGTAAAACTAACAACTCCTGGATTTTACTATCCAATAGCAATAGAAACACAAATAAAAGATTTCTCATCAAATGCACATGCACAAACAGGACAATCATATATAAGTAAAGATGGAGAAAAATGGTACGATTTAAGTGAATACAGAACAATAGTTGAAAACAGTGACTATGGATTTGATGAAATCACAATAAAAGAATCAAATGTATGTTTAAAAGCATTCACAACAACACAAAATATCACATATTTAACATGCAACGAATTTATCTCAACATATGGGGAGGTAAAAAATCTAACAGGAAAATTAACAGACCAAAATAATAATCCAATAGCAGGCCAACATATAAGCCTAAAACTTTCAAGAACAACAAACAACCAAAGCAAAACATACAACATAGTTACAGATTATAAAGGAATATACACATTAGAAATACACTTAGCACCAGGATTATACACTGCAAAAGCAAGTTTCAATGGATACTTAGATTATGAGTCTAGTAGTGCACCATTAACATATGTAACAGTAAAAAGAGATAATAAAACATCAACAAAAATAAGTTTAAAAAATAATATTTCAAATCTAAAATATGGTATTCCAGTAAATTTCACAGCCAAACTTACAACACTGGATAATTTAGCACTAAATAATGAAGAAATAGATTTTACAATTATAAGACTCACTTCAGGTGCAAGTAAAACATATAATCTTATTACAGATATTAATGGAGAATTTTATTTAAGTATAGGACTTGCAACTGGAGAATATCGTATACAGTGTAGTTATAAAGGTACTAATGTTTATGATTCCAGTAAATTAGAATGTAATTTAATTATTAGTTTATAAATCGCTTAATTTTTCTATATCAAATAAAACACTATTAATACAAAGGTTAATTAATTGTTGTCCGTAAACTTCATCTAAATAGATTCCATTTTCTTCAACATCTTTAGCTCCTTTTTCAATATTTGGATCATCAATTCTTGCTTGTTTAAATTCAGTTAATCCTACTTCACCATAAAGATTTGTATCGGCCTGATTTTTAACTTCATCTTCATCTGCAATTCCTATTACTTTACCCATACTTAACTCTCCGGAACTTGCATGAGGGCCTTCATTTTCAACAATACTATTATTCATTTGAACAACTACATCTGATTTGTCTTCTATTAAATGTTGTAGTTCATATAGTGGTAGATTTCCTCCATGTCCATTTACTAGTACACATGAGTTTATTCCTAAGAATTTTTTTGCACTTCTAAGTGTTCGTGTTATTTCATATGCTACTTCTTTTAATTCATTGTGTATTCCATGGTCTATTGTTGGTAATTCATATGATGGTAATACTACTCCTAAGAATTTTGCTCCTGAATTTAATGATGATGTTAGTGCAACATATGATGCTATTTTTGCATCTGTATCTATTGGTAATGCAGGGCCGTGGTTTTCTAAATGTGATCCTAAAGCTAATACTCCTACTTTGTGTATGTATGGGTTTTTCACATTTCCTGCTGTGAGTCTTAATTTTGCCATAATATTTCACATTCCATTATTTTTTTATATTTCAAATTCCCAGATGTGGTCACCTACATAGTGTAGGGTTTCTATTGCTTTTCCTTTGTCATTTTCAACCATTTCTTCTCCGGTGATTAGGCTTGTTCCTATTGCTAATGGTTTTTTGTGTGTTTCGTCTACTATTATTACAACATCTCCGGGTTTGATGTTTTCATCTGCTTCTGTTATTCCTGGACTCATGACATCTGCGCCGTTGGTCATGAATTTTACTGCACCCATATCTACTGTTACATTTTTTGTTTTTAAATCGTTGTTAAGTATGGCTTTTAATGTTGGGTATGGTTTGTTGTTTATTATTATGATATTTGGTTGTCCATTTACTAGTATGAAGTTGTTTGGGTCTACTTCTAGTAGTTCTACTTTGTCTTTATTGTTTATTAGTGTTTCATAGTCTCCTAGTTCGTTTTTGATTTCTTTTATTTTTTTCTTTTTTAGGAAGTATCTTTTTTTTACTTTCACTTTGTTAATTCTCCTTAATTTTTTTAATTCTTAATTCTATAATACTAAAAGTTTATATACTATTGGTTATCATATTTTAATTATTAATATAATTTTGTAAACTTTGTTATTAAATATATTAGATAATTTATATTATTTTTATTATTTTTATAGTAATTTTAGTTTAAGTTTTCTTTTGTGTTTTAATTATATTAGTTTATATTATTATTTGTATTAAAAAATGTGATTTTTTAAAAATTTAACAGTTATATTTAAATATAATGCATTATATATTAATTATAGTATAGGTGATAATCATGAGCGGACAAAATGTTCAAAGACCACTTGATGCTTTAGGTCAAGCATCTAATTCTCAAGTATTAATAAAACTTAAAGAAAATTGTGAATTCAGAGGAATCTTAAAAAGTTTCGATTTACACATGAACTTAGTTCTTAATGATGCTGAAGAACTAGTTGATGGTGAAGTAGTAAGAAAATTAGGAACTGTCCTTATTAGAGGAGACAATATAGTTTACATTTCTCCATAAGATTTTTTGGAGATAATAAATTTAAAAAACATTTGTATGAATTCATAGAAAATAACAGTTTTAACTTTAGTTCTTGAATTATCTACATAAATATACATATTATACTAATACTTTAATCAGAGATAAATTTGAAAGGGAGGTTTGGTACTGGTGAAAGGAACTCCATCATTGGGTAAAAAGAATAAAAAAACTCATATAAGATGTCGTAGATGTGGAAGAAACACATACCACGTACGTAAAAAAGCTTGTGCTTCCTGTGGTTTTGGTAAATCCAAAAAAATGAGAAGATACAGCTGGCAAAACAAAAAACCTGTAACTGGTCAAAGACTAGTTTAAATCCTAATTTACAGGTTTTTCACACTAACTTTTTTTATATAAATTTTTATTAAATCAACATTATACTATCTTTTTTTACAAAATAAATTAATTTAAAACTATTTCTAATAAAACAAACTATTATTTATTTTATATTATTTATCTTACAGTGCATATAATACATATTTTAATTAAAATTAAACAATTCATCATTTTTTCACGGAAAATCATTTATAAATATATAAATATTATATTTTCTAAAACTAAAATTATCAAAGTTTTAATTTAAGCTTTGAATATAATTTAATCGGAGATTTTATAAGATGAAAAACTACTTTGATATAAAAGATAAAGTTGCACTTGTAACTGGAGCATCTTCCGGTCTTGGTTGGCAAATTGCACAAGCATATGCAAGTCAAGGAGCAAAATTAGCATTATTTGCTAGACGAGAAGATAGACTTCAAGAAAATGTTAAAGAAATTGAAGAAAAATTTGGTACTGAAGTTATGTATGCTGTAACAGATGTTGCAGATGTAGATAATATTCAAGAATCTGTTAAAAAAGTAGTAGATCATTATGGAAGAATCGACATCTTAGTTAATGCAGCAGGTATGGGAAACAATAAACCAGTTATGGACCAAGATACTGCTGAATGGGACAGACACATAAAAATCGACTTAAGTGGAGTATATTATATGTGTAAAGAAGTCGGAAAAGTAATGATTGATCAAAAATATGGAAAAATCATTAATATTGGTTCAATCCACTCAAGAGTTATTTTCCCTGGTGGAGGAATTAGTGCATACTCCTCAGCAAAAGGTGGAGTAATGAACTTAACTAAAAACCTTGCTGTTGAATGGGCACCATACAACATTACATGTAATGCAATTGGTCCTGCTGTATTTGAAACCGAATTAACCGTTGATTCTATTGAAATGGAAGGATTTATGGATTTAATTGCAGCATACTGTCCAATGCAAAGACTAGGAAAACCTGGTGAACTTGACGGTTTGGCAATTTATCTTGCTTCCGATGCTTCCAGTTTCTGTACTGGACAACTCATCTGTGTTGACGGAGGTTGGACTGCTATTTAAGTATATTGGGTC
>CAYSIF010000023.1:0-24271 GCA_964431035.1 uncultured Methanobacteriaceae archaeon
TGTGTCTTTTGGGAAGTATAGGTTTATTCCTTTTCTTGTTACTTGGGGTTTTACTTCTATTATTTGTGGTTGTGTTTCTTCTTTGGAGTCTAGTGTTATGTGTATTCCTATTTTCTTTTCTATTTCATCTATTCTTTTTCCGCCACGGCCTATTATTTTTGGTCTGTATTCTTTTGGTATTGATACTTTTACTCTGTCATCTGATATTGTGTTTACTTCTATTTTTACTCCAGGTAGGAATTTTTTTAGTTCTCTTTTTATTTGTTTTTCTGCTATTTCTTCTATTGGTGTTTTTGTTGGGGTTTCTGTGTTTTGTATGTTGTTTACATCTATTACTATGGTTTGTTCTCCATATGTGTAGATTTCGTTCATTAGATCTCCTGTTAGGTAGTCTCTTACTTCTATTACTGGTCTTGCTAGGTCTTGTTCTTTCATTCCTGTTGGTACTTTTACTGTCATGTGTGTTTGGTAGATGTTTTTTATTTCTCCTTGATCTATGAATATTGTTGTGTCTACTATGCTTGGTATGATTCCTAGTTCTACTCTGTTTGCTATTCTTTGTATTGCATCTATTGGTTTGGTTGCGTGTACTACTCCGACCATTCCTACTCCTGCTAGTCTCATGTCTGCGAATATTTCGAAGTCTCTTGTTTTTCTTACTTCATCGTATATTGTTATGTCTGGTCTTACTAGTAGTAATATGTCTGCGGTTTTTTCCATTTCTCCTTCTAGTGGACTGTATTGTGTTATTTCTTTTGGTACTTGTAAGTCTCTTGGTGATTCCATTGTTTTTACTATTTTGTTTAGGTCTTTTGAGAAGTATGTTGCTAGTGCTTGTGCGAATGTACTTTTTCCTGCTCCTGGTGATCCACTTATTAGTATTCCATGATCTCCTTTGCTTATTTTATCTAGTATGTCTTGTTTTAGGTTGTAGTCTTTTAGGGATACTTCTGCTACTGGTCTTACTGCTGTTATTTCTATTGCTTCTGAGAATGGTGGTTTGTTTATGTTTATTCTTAGGTTTTTGGATTGTATTACTTTTGCTCCTTCTAGGTCTGCTTCTAGGTATGTTCTTTTGTCGTTATTTGTTTTTTCTAGTATGTCTCTTATGTATTCGTTTATTTCCTCTGTTGTTGTTTTTTTGTTTGATAGTTTTTCTAGTTTTATATCTCCAGGTAGTCCTTTTTTTGCATAGGGTTCTACGTTTTCTTTTAGGTGTATGCTCATTGTGTTTTTTGTGAAGAATTTTAGTATTTTTAGTTTTTGTTCTGTGTATTCTTGTTTTACATAGATTGTTTGTATTCCTTGTGCTTTTGCTGTTTGTGCTTGTACTTTGTCTGAGGTTACGAGTATTGCATTTTCATTTTTTGCTGTTTCTCTTATTAAGTTGTCTATTTCGCCTTTTCTTGCGTTTTTTATTTCGTATACTGTTGGTCTTTTTCCTTCTATTTGTAGGTTTATGGTTTCTTCTTTTGCTAGTTCCTGTAGTTTTTTGAGGTTTTCTAGTCCTTGGTATCCTTTGTTTTCGTCTTTGTTTGCTTGGTGTTCTAGTTCTGCTATGCTTGCTTCTGTGATTATTATTTCTGGATAGTTTATGTTTTCTTTTTCTATTATCTCTAGTAGGTTTCCTTGTATTATTATGCTGGTATCTGGTACTATGCTTGTGTACTCTTCATATTCAAAGCTCATGTGTTTTCCCCCTTTATTTTTTCCTTGATTATTTGTACATTTCTTTTGGGTCGAATAGTCTTTCTGAGATTGTTTTTATCTCTGTATCTTCTATATTTGTTATGTCTTTTGTTTCTAGGTTTAGTTGTCTAAAGAAGCATGATCTGTATCCTTCGTGACATGCTGCTCCTTTTTGATCTATTTTTAGTATTATTGCGTCTGCGTCACAGTCTACTAGTATTTCTTTTACGTTTTGTGTGTTTCCACTGGATTCTCCTTTCATCCATTGTTGTCCTCTTGATGTGCTGTAGTAGTGTGCTTTTTTTGTTTTTAATGTTTGTTCTAGTGCTTCTTGGTTCATGAATGCTACCATTAGAACATCATTGGTTTGGTAGTCTTGCGCTACTGCTATTATGAGGTTTTCTCCGTTTTTTTCTAATCTGAAATTCATTTCCATGTTGTTCTTATTCTCCTTTTATTGTTTTTGCCATGTTTTCTATAGTTACTTCTTCTTGTTGGCCCGTGTTCATGTTTTTTATTGTTACTTTTCCTTCGTCTAGTTCTCTTTTTCCAACTATGACTAGGTATGGTGCTTTGATTTTATTAGCATGATTTAGTGATTTTTTGAATTTTCTGTTGAATAGTTCTATTTCACATTTTATTCCGTTGTTTCTTAATGTGTCTACTATATTGAATGCATCGTAGTATGTTTGTTGGTTTATTGGTAGTACGTATGCATCGATGTATGATTCTGTTGTGTTGATTGGTATGTTTAGTTCTTTTATTGCATTAACTAGTCTGTCGAATCCGAATGCGAATCCTGTTGATTCTACTTCTTCTCCTCCGAATAGTTTTACTAGGCTGTATGTTCCTCCACCACATACTTGTTTTTGTGCTCCTAGTTCTGGTACGTATACTTCGAATACTATTCCTGTGTAGTAGTCTAGTCCTCTTGCTACTGC
The DNA here is from genome assembly GCA_964431035.1 of uncultured Methanobacteriaceae archaeon. GTDB lineage: Archaea > Methanobacteriota > Methanobacteria > Methanobacteriales > Methanobacteriaceae > Methanobrevibacter_A. Next base: position 2,631 of record CAYSIF010000023.1, read on the forward strand.
TAAGTTTAGTTTGTAGTTTTCTACATTGTATGAGTCCAGTATTTTTGTTAGTTCTTTTAATTGTTGGAATGGTTCATTACATTCTGGATAGTCTTTTATTAGTGTTTCTATTTTTTCTAGTATGTTTTTATCTCCAACAATGTCTATTAGTTCTAATAGGATTTTGCTTAGTGTTTCATCTTTTATTATGGAGTTTTCTCCTATTAGGGATTTTTCTAGTAGTTCTTTATCTCCTTTGTCTATTATTGTTATTATTTCTGTTTGTGTTTCATCTGGGATTTGGAAGTGTTGGAATAGTCCTCTTATTATTCCTAGGTTGTTAATATGGATTTCTGCATTTATTTCTAATTTTTGGAGTGATTTGTTACAGAGGCTTATTACTTCTGCTTCTCCTTGTGGACTTTTTGCTCCGATTAGTTCGCATCCGAATTGCCAGAATTGTCTGAATCTTCCTTTTTGTGGTCTTTCATATCTAAAACAGCTTCCATAGTAGTATAGTTTTATTGGTTTTGCATTCATACTTAGTTCGTTTAAGTATAGTCTTGCTATTGGTGCTGTTATTTCTGGTCTTAGTGTGATGTTTCTGTCGCTTTTGTCTTTGAAGTTGTATAGTTGGTCCACTATTTCTTCACCTGATTTTGTGGTGAATAGTTCTAGTTCTTCGAATAGTGGTGTTTTTACTTCTTGGAATGCGTATGATTCGAATGTTTCTCTTAATATTTTTTCTACTTCTTTTCGTTCTCTCATTTCGTCAAAGAGAAAGTCTCTTGTTCCTCTTGGTCTTTTGAATTCCATATTTTATAACACAAATCCTTTAATTAGTTTTTTTAGAAATAAATTAAATAATCTTATTTTTATTTATAATGTTGTTTTTTAGTACTTTTAAATTTTATAATAAGAAGTTATGTCTTATTGGTTTTCTTTTACAAAGTCTCGTGATTGGAGTATGTTTTCTTTGTATGAAGGTATTATTGGTTCTATAAATTCCATAAACTCTATTGTTATATTTTTATAATTGTTTTCTGGATATTGTATATTATTTTCTTCTGTAAAACTTGTTATCCAGTCATTAGGTATATGTATTAATGGGTTTATGGTTTTTGGTTGGGTTTCTTTTATTTTTGGTATTCCTTCTCCTGAGAATATGCTTGATAAAATATTATATGATTCTATGTTGAGTGTTTGTTCTCCTATTATTTTATCTACTTTTTCAGTTTCATCTTCTGTTGTTATTATTCCATATTTTCTTGTGTATGGTTCTAGTATTATGTGTATTAGTTCTGTTTTTTTATCTTTTATTTTTGGTAGGAGTACTTTATCTCGTGGTTTGAGTTCTTTTGATAATATTTTACTTGATCTGTTGCATATTTTTTGAAGTAGGCTGCTTCTTTTTATTTGTATGTTAGGATAGTATTTTTTAAAGGTTTCTTCTTTTTTTCTTGAGAATTTACTAAATCTTAAGTTATTTATGTAGATTACATTTGGCGTGTAGCTTATGTATCTTGTGTCTACTCCAATATTTTTTAGTAATTTTATTGTTTCTTTCATTTTAGTATTTCTTTTAGTTTATCTTCCATTACATTTGTTGGTGCTTTTTTACCTGTCCATATTTCTATTCCTTCTGCAGCTTGGTATATTAACATTTTTATACCATTTACTGTTTTTGCACCTGCTTCTTTTGCTTCTTTTAGTAATGGTGTTTCTAGAGGGTTGTAGACTATATCGTTTACTACTATGTTTTCAGGTATGTCTTGTGCTTGAAGTGGTGAGTTTTGTTCTTCGTATCCTTTCATTCCTATTGGTGTGGTGTTTATGAATATGTCTGCTTCTTGTATTTTGTTTTTTAATTCTGTTAGTGGGTTGATTTCTATTTGAGCGTTTGAGTAGTTTTTTAGTACATCGCTTCTTAGTGATTCTGCTTTGTTTAGGTCTCTGTTTATTATTTCTAGACTTTCTATGTTTGCATCTATTAGTTGGTTGCTTATTGCTCTGCTTGCTCCGCCTGCTCCAAGTATTAATACTTTTTTATTTACTACTTTTGTTTTTTCTTCTAATGCTTTAAGGCATCCTATTCCATCAGTGTTGTATCCATGTGCTTCGTCGTCATGGAATTTTATCACATTTACTGCTCCAATGTTTTTTGCTATTGTGTCTACTTGATCTAGTGTTACAAGTACATGTTCTTTATGGGGTATTGTCACATTTAGTCCTTTAAATCCTAATTTGTTTGCTCCCCCTATTGCTCCTGTAAGACTATCTTGGGATACTTTAAATGCTAAGTATTTATAATTTAAGTTTAGATGTTCAAAAGCAGCATTGTTTATTATTGGACTAAAACTATGACCTATAGGATCTCCAATAACACCAACAATTTTTGTCTCTCCATTTATCATAATTTTATGTCTCCAAAAAAGTATTTTATAATTTTTTATTTTTTTAATATTATTAGATTATTATATTTATGTGAACATTTATATTAAAATTATTGATAGTATATAAAACTGTTATCTATGACAACAATTAAATTTTTTTTTAATGAGAGATGAAAAATGAACTTTTATATAATAAATGGTAGCCCACGAAAAAATTGTAACACTGCACAATTACTAAACAAAGTTATTGAAGGAATAGAAGACAATAGTCCTGAAGAACATGATATAAACTTAATAAATTTATATGAATTAAATTATAAAGGATGTAAATCCTGTTTTCATTGCAAAAAAATAGGTGGGAAATATTATGGACAATGCCCTATAAAAGATGATTTAAGACCATTACTCCCTAAAATATGGGAATGTGATGGTTTAGTGATTGGAAGTCCAATATACTTTGGAAATCTTACAGGAGAAACCAATAGTTTTATTGAAAGATTAATATTTCCAAAATTAGTATATGGTGGAGAACCATTAACTGAAAAAGAAATTCCAACAGTTGCAATTTATACAATGAATGCAACTGAAGAAGTATCTGATAGTATATATAAAAGACTTTATGAAACATTTGAAAATACATTAAAAAGAATTTTAAAAGGAGAAGTTTATTCCCATAAAGTCTATGATACCTACCAATTTAAAGATTATGAAAAATATGAAAATTACTATTTTAAAGAAGAAGATAAAGCCAAAGTTCGTAAAACTCAATTTCCAAAAGACTTAGAAAAGGCTTACAGTTTAGGTGCTAAATTAGTAGAAAAGAAGTAAGTTAAAAGTCAAATAGTGTTGATTGACCTTTTGGTTTTTCTTTTTTCTCTTCTTTTTTAACTTGTTCTTCTACTACTTCTGGTTCTACTACTTCTGGTTCAGGTTCTACAAGTGTTGGTTCTGGTTCTACCTTTTCGATATTTTTAGGTTCTTCTTGTTTAGTTTCTGTTTTTGGTGTTTTTGCATATAATCCGTCTGTTGCTTGTTGTGCTTTTTCTCTTTGTTCTTGTTTTTTTGCTTCCCAGATGAGTTTTTCCATTTTTTTAATAACTTTTTTTGGTATTTTTCTTGGTCTGAATCTTTTTATTTCATCATCTTCTAAGTCTAAGAAGGCACTTATTTCATATGCCATTTCATCGTTTGCAAAGATGATTTCGAATTCTGGGAACATTGAGTATGCTACTTCTAAGGATACATGCATTTTTTCTTCCATTTTTGCTGCTATACGATCTCTTAGGTCTCTTTTTCCTCGTGTTCTTCCCATTAGGGTGAATGCTTTTGGTCCTGACATTCTTGTGAATTTTTTATATGTTTGTTTTTTGGAGAATGATACTGCTGGTCCCATAAAGTCTGATGCATATCTCCAGTAGGCGTATTGTCTGCTTTGTCTTGCTCTTCCAAAGTATAGGTCTGCTTTTGCTATGTTTTCATATGCTTTTTTGATTTCGTTTGGTTTTTCGTATTCTCGTGGTATGTTTTCTGCTACATATTCCATAAGTAGTGTTGGGTCTTCATCTATTCTCATTGCTGGTTTTATGTGTGTTAATGTTTTGCTTTTTAGTATTGTTGTTACTGCGTCGAATAATGTGTGTGTTTCGTCTTTTTGTGAGAGGTTTTCAAGGTCTTCTATTTTTAGTTGTCCTCCTGTGCTTGCTGCTTGTAGTGTGTTGATTGCTGATCTTAAATCTCCGTTACTTCGTTTGGATAGTATTTCTAGTGCTTCTGGTTCTGCTTCTATGTTTTCTTCTCTGCAGATTTTTCTTAGTGTTGCTCTTATTGTTGGTGAGCGTACTTTTTTCATTTTGATGACTTTGCATTTCTTTTTGATTGTTGTTAGTCTTTTGCTGTAGAAGTCGTTTGCCATCATTATGATTGGTTGTTTGGATTCTGTTAGTATTTTGTTTATTGCTCGTGTTCCTCCACGGTCATCGTTTCCGTGTATTCCATCTACTTCGTCCAGTATTATTAGTTTGTGTGTTTTTCCAAATAGTGAGGAGGTTGTTGAGGATTCTCCTATTGTGTTCATTAGTATGTCATATGATCTTTTGTCACTTGCGTTTAGTTCTATGTGTTCTTGGAATTCGTTTGCAACTATTAGTGCTAGTGATGTTTTTCCTATTCCTGCTGGTCCGACTAGTAATAATGGTTCTTGTGGGTTGTCTTGTTTCCATTGTTCAACCCATTCTTGTATCACTTTAACGTCTTTGTTTCCGCCTTTTACGTCTTTGAAGGTTTGTGGTCTGTATTTATCTGTCCATAACATGTTATCTTATTTTTTCCCTCCTTTTTAGTTGATTATGTTAAATAATTATTTTTTTTATAAGAATTTTGCTAGTAGTGCTTCTAGTTGTATTCTTGGATTTGCTCCTTCTCTTATTCTGAAGTCTGTGTTTGCTATGCTGTCTATTAATTGGATGTATACTTCTCCATCCATTTTGCCTTCCATTGCACGACTGCTTACTTCCTGGTATATTTGGTTAACCATGTCTTCCCCACTTATTCCTTGTAATATCATGGTGTCTCTTAGGATGTCTCGTGCTGCCATGAAGTCTCCTGCTAATGCTTTGGATATCATGTCTTTAATATCATTAGGTTTTGCTTTGTTTACAATGTCAAAGACTTTGTCTATGGTTATTGTTTCTCCTTCTGATGCTGCTGATTGTAGCATGTTTACGGATTTACGCATATCTCCTTCTGCAAAGTCTATAATTTGTTTTATTGCTTCTACATCGTATTCGTATCCTTCGTTTTCTGCAATGTATTGTAATCTTTGTATTATGTCTTCAGCTTTTAGTGGTGTGTATCTGAATACTGCGCAACGTGATTGTATAGGATCTATGATTTTGCTTGAATAGTTACAGCTTAATATGAAACTAGCTGTTTTTGTATACATTTCCATTTCACGACGAAGTGCATGTTGAGCATCTTTTGTCATATTATCTACTTCGTCTAGGAATATTATACGGAATGGTGCTCCTACTGGTTTTAATCTGCAGAAGTTTTTAATATTTGTACGTACTGTGTCTATACCTCTTGCATCAGATGCGTTTAATTCTAGGAAATTTTGTCTCCAGTATTCTCCAAGTATTTCTTTAGCTAATGCTAATGCTGTTGTTGTTTTACCTACACCTGCAGGTCCTGTAAACATTAAATTTGGCATGCTTTCAGTATCTACATACTTTTTTAAACGAGTTATAATTTGTTGTTGACCTACAATATCATCAAGTGTTTGTGGTCTGTATTTTTCTACCCATGGACCAATCATAATATTTTTAATCTCCAAAAAAAGTTAATTTATTTATATAAAATATAATAATTAATATATTATAATTTAAAATATATTAAGATTTTTATTAAAAAAATAAAGGAGTGAGAAAAAAACTATTATGGTTAACGGAAGCTGGAAATTAAAATTAAGATTAATATTAGCAATGTTTGCAGTGGCAATCCTTGTTTATATAATTTTAGGAATTATATGGACTTTAATAGGCCGTCCAGGCGGAATAGTCATGTGGGCAGGTATGGGATTAATCGTTATATTCCTACAATATCTTATTGGACCTAGTTTAGTAAATATGAGTATGGGTGTAAAAGAAGTTACTCGTGAACAAGCACCACAAATATATGAAATGGTTGAAGATTTATGTCAGAAAGCAGATTTACCAATGCCAAAAATAGGAGTTAGTCCAACACCAGTACCTAATGCATTTGCATATGGAAGATCTCAAAGAGATGGGCATGTATGTGTAACACAAGGAATATTAGACACTATAACATATAGTGAATTAAAAGCAGTGTTAGGACATGAACTTGGACATATAAAACATTATGATATGGCAATAACAACCATAATAAGTGCAATTCCAATGATTTGTTACTATGTTGCACTAAGCACATTTTGGTCAGGGGATAATGATAATAATGGATGGATACTTGGAGCAGTTGCGATGTTATGCTACTTCTTAGGTCAATTAATCGTATTATTCGTTAGTCGTACAAGAGAATACTATGCAGATCAAGCTAGTGTAGAATTTGGAAATAATCCAGAACATTTAGCAAGTGCATTATACAAATTAGTTTATGGAACTGCAAATTGTAGTAGTCAAGCAATAAAAGATGTTGAAGGTCAAAAAGCATTCTTCTTAAATGATGTAAGTAATGCAGGAAAAGATATTAGTGAATTAAGCCAACTCGATTTAAATGGAGATGGAACAATAGGTGCTGAAGAATTAAGACAATTACAAAATCAAAAAGTTAATATTAGTACTGGAAGTAAATTAATGGAAATTATCAGCACACATCCAGACATGCTTAAAAGAATAAAAAGATTAAGTGAAATGCAAAACTAAAAAAAAGAGAGAATAAAAAATTTTTTTCTCTTTTATTATTCTATTTTTTTATGGGAATTTAATATTTTGAGTTAAATCATATACTACTATACCACTTATACGATCACTTGTAACCCATTTGTGTAATCCTTCTTCTTTAACAATTCCCGTCATTGTTAATCTATAGGTTCTGGTTTTATTATCACTTTCAAGATATATCCAGTTACCATCAACATCACCTACTCTTTTAACAATTAAACCGTATTCTGTATCATTACAAGTTACAATATCTCCAATTTGAACATTATGTGTTCGTTTAATAACTATTGTATCTCCAGAGTGTAATGTTGGTTCCATACTTGTTCCAATTACATTAGAGAATATTGGTAATGTTCCATCATCTAGGATTGAGTCTATATGTACATTAATATTACTATATCCGTATTTTGATGAGATATTGTTAACTCCTTCTAAGAATTCTTCGTTACTTATATCTGGATTTACAGTTTGTGTTGCAGTATATTCTATTATTTCATTACACATTTCTGAGGTGTCTCTATCTATTAGGAATATACTTGAATCTGATATGGACACACTATCTTCATCTACGGTTATGTAAATATCTAGTGTTCCTAGTGCATGGATTGATGGTATTGCTATTAGTAGTATTAGTACTATTATTAGTGGGATTAATTTCTTTTTTACTATTTTTACACACCCCAATAATAAGAATATATATTTTTTTTATTGTTTTAGTGAATCTAATTCTATTAAATCGTTATGTAATAGTAATTTCATTGTTTCTATATCTATTTGTCCAGGAGCGGTGGTGTCGTTACTTACTGCAAAGGTTATTGGTGCATTAAATTTAGATGCTATTACACGAGTGTATGAGCCTATATCTCCCATACTTATTGCTATTGTGTCTTCACAGTAACTTAGAACTGTTAGAACTGTTAATGTATCTTCAAGACTGTTAGGCATTAATGCTACTTTTGCTATGTCTCCCAGTTCTTTTTCTTTGTTGATTATTTCTAATATTTCATCAAGTGATGGTGTTTTGTTGAAATTATGGTATGATATTATTGATTTTGCTTTTTTGGAGGTTATTTTTTCTATGTCTTCTTTTTTTGTTTGTAATTCTATATCCACATAGTCTGCTTTTTTTGCAGCTTCTTCAAGTATTCCTATTCTTTCTTCTTCACTTCCTTTAAAAAATCCACCTTCTGCTTCTAAACGGTTAGTTGCTATTGTTGGGAAGTTTATTTCATCTATAATTTCACTAACTAATTCAGGTGTTGGATTTTTTATTCCATCAATACGTAATTCTATTAAGTCTGCTCCTCGTATTATGGATTTTTCTGCTTCTTCAAGTATTGATGCTTTATCTTCTCGAAGTATAGGTATTGCTATTTTTGTTTGTGAATACAATTTTTATTATCCTCTCAAAAAAGTTAATTTATATATTTTTTAATTATATTTTTTATGATATTATAATATTTATGATAATATTTTAAAAAAAAAGAAAAAAAATATTGTTAAAGAATAATCTTATTTTTTTATGCTATTGTTGTATCTTTAACAATGAATTTGTAAATAAGTGCTGCGAGTATTGCACCTATTAGTGGTCCTACTATAAATACCCATACTTGGCTTAAAGCTTGTCCACCTAAAAGTAGTGCTGGTCCTAAACTTCTTGCTGGGTTTACAGAGGTTCCTGTGATAGGTATTCCCATTATGTGTACAAATGCTAAGGTTAAACCTATTACTATTCCTGCAACATTTGCTGTTTTTTCGCTTGCTGTTACACCTAATACTGTAAATACAAATACAAATGTTAGGATTATTTCTGTTACTAATGCACCAGTCATGTTGATTCCTATTGCAGATGCTGCTCCGAATCCGTTAGCTCCTAAACCTGTTACTGCAACTCCCCCAAGATCTGCAGAGTTTATTAAGAACATTAATAATGCTGCTGCAATTATTGCTCCAATACATTGGCTTACTATGTATCCAATGAATTCTGTAGCACTCATTCTTCCGTCAATTAACATTCCTAAGGATACTGCTGGGTTAATGTGGCATCCTGAAACATTACCTATAACATATGCCATTGCTATGATAGATAATCCGAATGCGAATGCAATACCTAAGGTTCCTAGTGTTTGTCCTGCGATTGCAGCACTTCCACATCCAAATAAAACTAGAACTAAGGTTCCAATTAATTCACATAAATATTTTTTCATAGTTTCTCACAATTATATATTTTATAATGATTAATAATTTAAATTTTTTTAAAAAATAGTACGGTAAAATGAAAAAAATAGTGAAAAAAAATAAAAAAAGAAGTTAAAAAAAAATAGTGAAGATTGAAAATTATTCTTCTTCACCGTTAGATCTTTGAGCAAATTCTTGATCTAACATGTATAAGCCGTTTCCAGAATCCATTGCAAGATTTAATTTGTTTAAATCATCATTTGCAGTTTCTTCTTCTTCGACTTGTTCTTCAACAAACCAATCTAAGAATTGTTCTGTTGCATAATCGTTTTCTTCACGAGCAATTTTAACAATATTATTTATTAGAGCTGTTACATCTTCTTCATGAGATACAACATGTTCTAAAACTGCTACTGGGTTTTCCCATTCAGTTTGTGGTTTTTTAATTGCTTCTATTTCTACTCTACCTCCTCTACGGATGATGTAGTCATAGAATTTCATTGCATGTTCTAATTCTTCTTCTGCATTAACTTTTTCAAGGTTTGCAAATCCAGGTAAACCAATTTCTTCTAAATATGCAGACATGGAAAGGTATAAGTATCCAGAGTATAATTCTGCATTAAATTGTTCGTTTAATGCTTTTAAAACTTTTTCATTAATCATTTTTAATCAAAAACTCCTTTTATAATTTTTTATATTTGTACAAATGATTCTTTATCTATTCCACAGACTGGGCATTCCCAATCATCAGGTAAATCATCAAATGATGTTCCTGGTGCTATTCCGTTATCTGGGTCTCCTTTTTCTTCATCGTATATGTATCCACATGCTTCACATTCATATTTTGCCATAATCTTTTTCCTCCTTTTTATAATTTTTTTATTCTTCTACTTTAACAAAAGATTTTTTTGGTACTCCACAGGATGAGCATTTATATCCTGCTGCTACTTCTTCCCAAGGTGTTCCTGGTTCAATACCTTTAGCAGGTTCACCTTTTTCTTCATCATATATGAAACCACAAAGTTTACATTTATATTTTGCCAAGGACTTATGCCTCCAATTTTTTTATAAGAAAAAAATATCTTATAAACACTTTTTATAATTAATTATATTATTTTTAGTAATTATTATACTTTTAAAAAAAAAAAGAAAGTTTTGTTTTTTATAAATATTTTAAGACTTCTTCTTTAGAATTTAATGCTAAAATATTTTCGGAATCTAAAGTTAAAACTTTATTATAATATTCTAATGATTTTTTATATTTTTTAAGTTTGAATAATGAGTTACCAGTACCTAATAATGCTGCAATATTATCTTCATCTTCTTGTAGTACTAGTTTATATGTTTCTATTGCTTTGTTATATTTTTCTAGTTTTTCTAATCCATATGCTTTATTGTTTAGTGCAGTTTTGTTTAATGGATCTAATTTTAAGTATTCATCATAGGTTTCTATTGCTTGTTTGAATTTTCCTTGATTTGAGAATGTGAATGCTTTGTTGAATAATGCTCTTTTGTTTGTTGAGTCTATTTTTAAGAATTGATTATATGTTTCTATTGCTTCATCGTATCTTCCAGAGACTCTTAGTGCACTTCCTTTATTTCCTAATGCATGGATATGATTTGGATTTATGTTTAAGCATTTATCATAATAAATTATTGCTTCTTCAAATTTTTTTAAATTATTTAGTGCATTTGCTTTATTATATAATATATTTATATCGTCAGGATTTAATTCTAAGCATTTATCATAGTGTTTTATTGCTTGTTTGTATTCTCCTATGATTGTTAGTACTGTTCCTTTGTTGGTTAATGCATTAATATACGTTGAATCTATTTTTAAACATTCATCATAACATTCTAATGCTTCATTAAATCTTCGTAAGTTATTTAGTGCATTTGCTTTGTTATTGAAAACTTTTTTATTTGTTAAATCTATTTCTAGATATTTATCATAATAGATTATTGCTTCTTCAAATAGCCCTAATTTGTTTAAAGTGTTGGCTTTTTTGTATAAAGCTTCTTTATTTTGTGGATTTTTTTCTAATTGTTTTTCATAGCATTCTAATGCTTTTTTATAATCTTTTAAATTATATTTTTCGTTGCATTTTTCCATAATTAATCAAAAAAAGAGTTTGGTGGAATTTTATGTATACTCCTTTAGTATACATATCTTCCACATTTGGTACAGTATCCATCACCATTAGTATCGTGTTCATCACAGTAAGTAGTTCGTGTGTATCTTCCACACTTGGTACAATATCCATCACCATTAGTATCGTGTTCTGTACATACTACTCCTGAAGATGATGAAGATGATGATGAGCTTGATGTAGTACTTGCACTAACTGTTGTTGTTCCAATAGTTGCGTTTGCTACATCTGTTCCTTGTGTAAGTATTATAGATTCAAGGTATGCTTCTGTGTTGTGTTCTGTGTTTCCTCCAGTTATTTGTATCCAGTAATATTTACCATTTATGTATCTGTTTACTGCAACTGCATTTAATGCTCCACTAAGTGATGTACTAGTTTCTCCCAGAGTTCCTGCTCCTATAACATCATCCACTACCATTATTGTTAATGTGAAACTGTCTCCATTTCCATCAACTGAATATACTTCACTGTAACCACTAACTCCTGATACGCTTGTTGATGAGTTAGATAATAATTTATAATTGTATCCTGTCATGTTGAGTTCTAAATCCCCTGTTTTGAGGATTTTTTCTTCGTTTCCAAGTCCTCCATTTATTAGTACAAATCCTATTCCTGCTACTAGGATTATGATTATAGCAATTAATACTGCTATTATTATACTTCTGCTTTCCATTGAAAAATTTCCCCCTAAAAAAAATAAATTGTTAAATTTTTTTTTATCTCATATTTTGATACATCATTTGTTGTTCCATATTGAATTTTTCAGTATCTCTATATACTGCGTATAATTGGTAAATAAATACAATTAGCATTACTATTGAACCGAAACCTAATGTGATTATTGATAAAAAGACCAATACTACTTCAATTACCAAATAAGTTATAAACATACCTATGTTATCTATATATGCATATCCTAATCCCCATACTAGAAATGAGAGCAATAATGCTATTCCAGGTGATTTTTGATTAAAATAGAGCATTTGACTATTATTTTGATATTTGTTATTATTTTGATTGGTATTTTGTTGATTAGTGTTTTGTTGATAATTAATATCCTTTTCAGTTGTACTGCTTACAACAGAACTATTCACATCAATTATTTCAGATTCTAGACTATGACCACAGTTTTTACAAAATTTATCTGTTGGTAATGCTTCTACACCACATGCTGGACAAAATTTTGTCATATTTTCTTAAAACCTCCAATATCTTATTATAATAATATTAGTAAAATTAAGACTAGTGCACAGATAACTGCGATAAGTGCTAATATAATTATTATATTATTATTTTCTTTTTTAACATTTTTAACTATGTTTGGATATTCTATTTTTTCTCCACAGTGTTTACAGAAATTAGATCCTTCAGGTATTTCATTACTACAATTAGGACAAGTGTTTCCATATACTTGGACTGTTTCATTAATTTTGTTACCACATTCTCTGCAAAATTTAGAGTTATCTGGTATTTCTTCACCACATTTATCGCATTTCATAATTTATCCTTATTTTTTCCTTCTATTTTCTTATTAATGCAAGTATTCCTGCAACTCCAACACATATAACACATATATAATTAAACCAAGATATGCTAAATATGAATCCTATTGCTGCTATTATTAAGAGTATGCCGTAAAGCTTTGGATTTTTTTTAAGTAGTATTCCTGAGCTTAATGAGACTATTGCTGCAATTAGTGTTATTGTTGCAAATATTATGCATCCTGTAGCCCCTATTGTTAAGAACCCACCTAATCCTGAAAAGTCAAAACCTACAAGATTTAGTATTGAATTATATCTTGAACTTATTGAGTATAATATATATGCTGCATAAAATGAGTATACTCCCATTATAAGTCCTAATACTCCTCCAATAATTGCAAGTATCATTTCAGGAGATCTATCTACTTCAGAGTAATGATTTTGAAAATTAGTGCTATGTGTATTGTTTTTTGGTTCAAAATGTTGTGGTGTTTTTATTATACTTGCATCTACTTCGCATCCACAATCTCCACAGAATTTTTTGTTATCGTATATTTTTGAACCGCAATTTGGACAGAATTTTGCCATTTTCTTAAACATCACCTCCTTTTTTAAAAAAGTAATTATTGATTTAAAATCTTTTTATATGAATGAGTTTGTAATTTAGATAATTTAAGTTTTATTAAATTTTTTTAATTAAAGTGCTTGTTCTCCGAATTCTGCACTTTTTACTTTTACTATTGTGTCTTTTAGTAGTGGTTTGATTTTTAGTCCTATTTCTTTGAGTTCTATTGGGTTGGGATCTTCTATTTCTTTTAGTTTTTCATCTAGAACTACTCTGTTTCTGAATTGTTGTAGTGTGTAGATATCTGCTTGTATTGTTTTTGCTATTTTTATTATATCTTCTTCGTTCAGTAGTTGTGGGACGTAGGTTGTTCTGCATTCTAAGTATACATTGTATTTGTTTACTAGTTCCATGCTTTTTTTAACTTTTTTTCCTATGTTTGCATTTATTACTTGTTTGTATTTGTCGAATGGTGCTTTTATGTCCATTGCTACGTAGTCTAATATGTTTTCTTTTAGGATTTTTTCTAGTTTATCTGGGTACACTCCGCTTGTGTCTATTTTTGTTTTTAGGCCTAAGTTTTTTGCATATTTTAGTATTTTTATTACTTCTTCTGTTTGTACGAGTGGTTCTCCTCCAGATATGTTAACTGCATCTATGAAATCGTGTGCTATGTCTATTTTCTCGTATATTTCTTCTATTTTTGCATTGTCTGGTGATTCTAGTATTTCTTTGTTGTGGCAGTATGGGCATCTTAGTGGGCATTCTGCTAAGAATATTACTAGTGACATGTTTCCATGGAATTCTACTGATGATATTATTGCACTTCCTAATTTCATAAATTTTTATTTTCTCCTGATATTATTTTTTCCTTTTTTTTGCAGATTGTGTTATTTTGTTATGGTAGAAGTAGTTTATTAGTATGGGTTTGTTTGTTGGGTTTTTTAAGAATGGTTCTTTATCTATTACATATATGTATTTGTTGTTTTCTGCATATGTTTTTATTTCGTCATCTAATTGTTCCCAGTATTCTGTATTTTTTTTATTATATATTTGATTGTATGTTTCTGTTAGTTCTGGGTGGTTGTTTTTTATATATTCTAGTATTGTTTTTTTGTAGCTTCCTCTGAGGTTTAGGTTTTCTAACCATATGTAGTCTGTGTATTTGTTTATTTTTTCTATTATTTCTATTGGGTCTGTTATTTCTGGGAATATTGGTGAGATGAAGCATGTTGTTTTTATTTTTTCTTTGTGGAATTTTTTCATTGCTTTTATTCTGTTTTTTATTGGTGTTGCTTCGTCCATGTCTTGTTGGAATTTGTTGTTTAGTGTGTTTATTGACCAGGATACTAGTGGGTTTGGGTATTGTTTTATGAGGTTTATGTCTCTTAGTACTAAATCTGATTTTGTTGTGATTATTAGGTTTATTTGGCTGTTTTTCATTTGTTCTAGGAATTCTTTTGTTCTTTGGTATTTTTCTTCGTAGGGGTTGTATCCGTCGGTTACTGATCCTATTATCATTGTTTTTCCTGTGTATTTTTCTGGTTTTTTTATTTTATCCCAGTATTTTACATCGAGGAATGTTCCCCATTCTTCTTTGTGGTTTGTGAATCGTTTCATGAATTCTGCATAGCAGTATTTGCATTTGTGTGGGCATCCGATATATGGGTTTATTGTGTATCCTGCTATTGGTAGGTTTGATTTGTTTATTATTGATTTTACTTGTTTTTTGTTTATTATCATTTTTTTGTATAAAAGAAATTATATTTTTTAATAGGAAAAATTCTTTTGGATAGATTTATATTATTTTTTTTAAATAATTAATATTTAATTATGAAAATTTAATTGGTTTATAAATTTTTTTTAGGGATGGTGTTTTTTTATTAATTTTAAAACTTGGAAGTTTTTAGTAATTATTATTTTACTTATACTTGTATCGTCAGTTAATGTTGTTTTTGCAGAAGATGATTCATTAAATAAGATTAATGATAATGTAAATGAAGTTGAAGTTGAAGAACTTGAAGATTTTGATGTGAATATTCAAATAAATAACAATATTCTAATACCTGGAAGTAACAATGATTTACATTTCACAATAACAAACAATAATCAAACAGTAAATGAAGGACAAATAAGTGCATATTTCCATGGATCATTATACAAATCAGATATCACAAATGGAAATGCATACATAACACTACCAGTACCAGATACACCAAATAAAACAGAAAATCTAAAAGTAACACTCATAAATAACACAATAAAAGAACAAAAAGACATAAAAATACATATCATAGACACACCCATCAAAATAGACAACATATACAGTTTTATAAACTCCAATAAAACACTAAACATAAACATAACACCAATAATCAACACAAATGGAACAGTAATAATAAACCTAAACAAAACATTATACCAAAGCAAAGTAATAAACGGACAAAGCCAAACAAACATCACACTACCAAACACTGGAGGAAAACACAACCTAACAGTAACATATGTGACAAACAAAAAAACATACACTCACACAGTAACAATCGGGACAATAGGGGACATATACACAACATTCATAAGATGCAATAACTACAGTGGAGTATCAAACAATCCAGGAAATCTAACTGGAAGATTAATAAACATGCACGCAGAAGGAATAGCAAACCAAACAATCAACTTAAACATAACAAGAGTAATCGACGGAGCATCAAAAAACTACCAAACAATAACCGATGAAAACGGATACTTTAACTTACCAATAGATTTAGCAACTAACTTCTACACAGTACAAGCAACATACAATGGAAATGAAGAATACACCTCATCACAAACAAACTTATCTTCAATAAGCATATACAAAGATATGATTTTACCAAAAACAGGCACAATACTAACAGCAGACAAATATAATGAACCTGCATTTACAGGTAAAAATTTCACAGGAAAATTAATAGATAATCTTGGAAACCCTATTGCAGGACAACATATCTACTTATCCCTTACTAGAAACTCAAATGGTGCAAGTAAAGTTTATATGCTTGTTACAAATTATAAAGGAGAATATATTATACCAATAAACCTTGCAAAAGGAGAATATACTGCATTATGTTCATATCCTGGAACAAGTAATTATCAATATGCAAGTACTAATACTACACTAATTGTAAACTAAGAGGATTAATATTATTATGTCTGATAAAAAAATACTATTAGAAAATCTTGATAAGGTTCATACTACAGAATTAGGTGTTGAAAGAATTAAAATGAACCTTAAAATAAATCCTGATAATGTTGTTGAATACTGTAAAGATAAGATAAAAGAAGAAGAAAGTGAAGTTTACCGTGAAGGTAAAAACTATTATGTTATTAATGATTCATTTAAATTCACAGTTAATGCGAGTAGTTTTACTATAATAACTGCACATATTATTTAATTTTTTAATACTTCTTCTACTACCATATTTCTTATTTCTTCAATATCTTCATTGTGTATTAATGAGTCAAAGAGTAATCCTCCAGCTCCAACTCCTTCTTTAACATATCCTTTTGGATAATAGTTTAATGCTTCATTATTTGTTTTTTCAAATTCTGGATTTGCTGAGCATACTGTTATATTTTCATCAATTTGTTTTGCTATATCTATTAAGTCTGAGGATTCTTCACCTGCAACATAACTTGTTGTTGCTATGATTATATTATTAAAGTCGAATGTAGGTTCTAATTTTTTTAGTAATGCACATACTGCTGTCATTTGTGTTC
The DNA here is from genome assembly GCA_964431035.1 of uncultured Methanobacteriaceae archaeon. Taxonomy (GTDB): domain Archaea; phylum Methanobacteriota; class Methanobacteria; order Methanobacteriales; family Methanobacteriaceae; genus Methanobrevibacter_A. The sequence continues at coordinate 19,551 of CAYSIF010000023.1, forward strand.
CTCCAGCAAGTATTATTGGTTTTTCTTTATGTGATATTATTAAACCTGCAATAGTTGGTATCATTGCATCCCCTACTGCTTTTATTGCATCCATTGGTTGTTTTAATTGTTTATTGTATATTCCTGCATTTTTTAATCCTTCATTTACTGTGTTTATTTTTAATTCATGAGGATTTTCTGGTGATGATCCACTAATTTTGTAGTCTGCATTGTATCCTAATGCTTTTAGAACTCCTAGTGCTGTGGTGGTTCCTCCAGGTACGCTTTCACCTATGATTAGATAATCGTTGTCTTGGAAGTTTAGTTTTTTTGCTTTTTCGAATATTTCTTCTGCATTTTCTACTGCGTGACCTGTTTGTATGTTTTCTGTTGGTTTTTCGTTTATTGTTATTGTTTCTATTTCTGGTTTTATTTCAAATCCAACATCTATTATTTTTGTTGGAATATTTCTTAATTTTAAGCATACTTTTGATATTAGTGCTGGTGTTGGTAGTTTTAGGGATTTAAATGGTGCTTGTGGTATGTCTTTTGCACATTTTACTTTTCCTATTGTTATTAGTTCTGCATCTGCTGATGGTGTGTATTTTGTGTCTTCAGGACTTGCTCCTGCTGCACTTATTCCTGGTATTTTTGAGGTTTCGGTTGTTCCCATTACACATAGGAATGTTGTTTTTTTAAGGTTTTTTATTTTGTTTACTGTTTTGTTTGAGCCGTATATTTTTATTTCGTCCATAGTTTTGATTTTCCTATTATCTAATTTTTTTTATTAAATCATATTTGAAAAAAAGTTAAATTTATGTTAGTTTGTGATTTTATAAAAAATTAACGGCATTTAAGCTTTAGAAAAATCAAGAAAACTTTAAAAAAAGAGAAAAAAAGAAATTAGTATTTGAAAGTATATGTTTCTTCAACTTCGAACATATTTCTGAATTCTGCTGTTGCATCATCAATATAAAATACGCCCATTTCCCATCCATTAGCTTTATATGATTCAGCTACTTCTGGCATAATTTCAAATGCTTTATTAACAACATCTTCATTATTATCTAATACTGCTGTTCCATAGTATCTTAAGAATTTATCACCATCAAATGTTGCTATTTCTAATTTAGGGTTTGCTTCTAATTGTTTATAGACTTCTTTGAAGGTTCCAACACCAAAGTATATTTTATCATTATGTAATAAGTGGAATCCTAATGGTCTGCATTTTGGTTTATCTCCATCTACTGTTGCTAAGTAAAAGACTTTTGCTCTGGTTAAAAATTCATCTACTTTTTTAATTGACATATTAATCACCATAATTATTTATTTTAATACCATTACTGGTACTTTACTTACTTTCATTATTCTTTCAGCGACACTTCCAATAAAGTTTGTTTTATCAACATGTCTTAATTGTGTGTCGTGACCCCATGCTGGGACTACTACTAGTTCTGCTTGAGATTTTCTTATTATTGTTTCCATATCTCTTAATGGATCTCCTGTTATTAGATGTTCTGTTACTTTTATTCCTAATGGTTCTGCTTGACTGGTTATTAGTTTTAGTAAGTCTTCTCCACTGTCGTCTAAGTCGTCATATGTTAGCATTGATCTTTCATCCATAACATGTACTGCTGCTATTTTACTGTTGTATTTTTTTGCTAAGTCTATTACTATTGGTATTGCATTTTTGGAGTAGTCTGATTGGTCTAGTGTGATCATTATTGTTTTAAACACTTTTATCACTCTTTTTTTACATTAAGTAGTCTGCATGACAGTATTGTATGAAGTCGTCGACTATGTTTATGTCTCCGTCGTCTTTTATTTTTCCTGTTTCCATAAAGAGTACTCTGTTTGAGAATTCTTTTACGAAGTCTGTGTTGTGTGATACCATTATTATTGAGAAGTTTAGTCTTTTTGCTAGTCTTTTTAGTGAGTTTGTTACTGTTCTTAGTGTTATTGGGTCTAAGTCTCCGAATGGTTCATCTAGTAATAGTATTTCTGGTTTGCTTATTAGTTGTAGTGCTAGCATTACTCTTACTTTTTGTCCTCCAGATAGTTCATAGGATTTTCTATCTAGGATGTCCATGCTTAAATCTAAGTCTTCGAATATTTCTTTTACTTCTTTTTCTACGTCATTTGTTGGGAATTTAGGGAATAGTTCGTCAAGTATTGAGGAGTCCATTCCTATTTGCATTAGTCTGTCTGATATTTCTGTTGTTGGTAAGTCTGTTAGTAAGTATAGTGCGTCTAGTATTTCTTCGCTTAGTCCTACTTCTTTTGCATGTTGTTTTGCTTTTTCTATTAGTTTTCTGTTTTTGTATCCTAGTTTTGTTGCTAGTTGTTCTCTTACTGTTGAATGATGTATTAGTGCGAATTCTTGGTGCATGAATGATGATTTTCTTCTTACATCTAGTCTGTTTATACTTGCTTTTGCTATGTCAACCCATAAGGTTTCATCTTTTTCTAGTTTGTACAGTATTTCTCCTTTATCAGGCACATCTAGTCCTGCTAGCATTCTGAGTATTACTGTTTTTCCTGCTCCTGATGGTCCTATTAGTGATAGTATGTTGTTTTTGTTAATGTTGAAGTTTAAGTTTTCTATGTTTAGTGTTTCTCCTCCTGTTAGTAGGAAGAATCTTTTATCTACTTCTCGTGTTTTTATTATTGGTTCGTCTGTGCTTTCTATTTTTATATCTTCGATTGGTTCCATTTCTTTTTTGAAGTTGTTTATTACTTTGTCTACTGGACCTTCTTCTATTATTTTTCCGTTTTCCATTCTTATTAGTCTGTCTGAGAGGTATTCGTGTACTTCTGGCAGGTGTGATACTACGATTATGGTTATTCCGAATTCTTTGTTTGCGTTTTTTACTGCGTCAAGTATTGCTTGTTTTGTTTTTGGACATGCCATTGTTGCAGGTTCGTCTAGTAACATTAGTTTTGGTTTTTTTGCTATTTCTCTTGCCATTATTAGTCTTTGTTTTTCTCCTCCACTTAGTACTGTTGCGAGGTGGTCTTTTTTATCATATAATCCTACTAGTTTTAGTATTTTTATTGCTTCTTCTCCGAAGGCGTCTTCTGCAAATTCGAAATCGCACATTGATTCGTCATCATATTCTCTTGCATATATTTTTCTTAGTACATTTTTTAGTGGTGTTTCTGGCCATATTCCGAAGTTTCTTTGTAGGTGTATTGCTGTTAGTGTTTTTAATTCATGGTAGTAGTGTGGTGTTGTATCTGGTGTGATTGTTAGTGTGTCTAGTGTTAGTTCACCTTCTTCTATAGGTTCTACTCCCCTTAGTGTTCTTAGGAGTGTGGTTTTTCCTGATCCACTTTTTCCTATTATTCCTAATACTTCACCTTCTTTTACATCAAATGATACATTGTCTAATGCCTGTACTTCTGTATCGTTATCTAGTTTGAATTTTTTTGATAAGTTTTTTATTTTTAGTACCACTTATTTACCTCCAATTTATATGTTTTTACCCTATTTTATGAAATGATTACTTATATTATATTTTATTATTCTGTTGCTAATGGATAGAAATTTGTGTAGTGTGTGTTTCTTTCTAATGGATTTCTTCCTATGTTTTCTACTAATCTTTGTAGATTTTCTATGCTTGTATCTACTCCGTCTGGTGCTCCGCTTGCTTCTGAGAGTTCGTCTCCTCCAAGTGTTCCTCCAAGGTCATTCGCTCCTGCCATTAGAGATACTTGTGCGAATCTGAATCCCATTTTAACCCAGCTAACCTGTATGTTTGGTATAAGGTCACGGTACATTAATCTTCCTACCGCATATAATTTTAAGTCTTCTGTTCCTGATGCTCCTAGGTTTTTTTGTCCTTCTAGGAATATTGGACTGTATTCTGGCATGAAGGTCATTGGTATGAATTCTGTAAATCCCCCTGTTCTTTTTTGTATTTGTCTGAGTATGTCCATTGTTATAACTCTTTCTTCCATTGTTTCAATGTGTCCATACATCATTGTTGCAGATCCAGGTATTCCATTTTTGTGTGCGGTTTCTACTATGTCTATCCATTCTTGTGTTGTTACTTTTTTGGGACAGATTATTTGTCTTGCTCTGTCTGTTAGTATTTCTGCTGCAGTTCCTGGTAGGCTGTCTAGTCCTGCTTTTTTTAGTATTTTGAATGCTTCATCTATGCTTATTTCTGATATTTGTGCTGCATCATATATCATTGTTGGACTGAATCCATGTATCATTGTATCTGGGAAGTTTGATTTTAGAAGTTTTAAGAGGTGTTCATAGTATTCTATGTCTGCTTCTGGTAGTACTCCTCCCATTAGTGTGAATTCATGGGCTCCTAGTTCTACTGCATGTTTTGCTTTTTCTAGTATTTGTTCATCATTTTGTATGTATGCTTCTGGATTGTCTCTATCTTTTCCGAATGCACAGAATCCACATCTTATTTTACAGATGTTTGTGAAGTTTATGTTACAGTTGTTGATAAAGGTTACCCTATCTCCTACTAATTCTCTTCTTACTTTATCTGCTGTTGCAAGTAATCCGAAGAAGTCTTGTCCTGTTACATTCATTAAATGGTTTGCTTCTTCTGTGGTTAGTGGATTGTCCAATGCATTGTCTAAAATTTTTTTTGTTTCTTTGGTTAAATCTAAGTAATCATTATCCATGATATTTATTATAACTTTTTTATTTAATAAAATTTTTATTTAGGATAATGTAAAGTTGTTACGGCATTTTATATATTTTTTTGAATTTTGTT
>CAYSIF010000024.1:0-23850 GCA_964431035.1 uncultured Methanobacteriaceae archaeon
TCAAAAAAGCACAAACAACACTCAAAAAATACTTAAATATCTAGACCCCTAATATTTTTTATTACTTATTTTTATTTTTTTAATAATTTTATGATTTTGCGGACAAGAAATTTTGGCCTGAAAAATGAGGTGTTTTCCTCACCATCTTAAATAGAATTCTGGAAATTTTGTATCATTGAGTATTGTATTTTTAAGATTTTCTGTTTGTTTGTCTATTATTTGTTTGTATGTTGTGGATTCATTGTTATATGTTAATTGTGAGTATATTTTATCTAGTATTTTGCTTGCTATTATTTTTCTTTTTTCTAGTTTTAGTGAGTTGTTTCTTTTATCTAAGTCGTCTGGTATTAATTGATTTTTGTTTATTAGTGATATTACTATTTTGTCTACTATTTGTTGTCTGAATGGTTCTATTAGGTCGTATGTTAGGCTTGTTCTTTTGTTTTGGTCGAAGTGTAGGAATCCGCAGTATGGATCTAGTCCTGATAGTAGTATTGATTTTGTTATTTCTGTTGATAGTATTGCGTATCCGTAGTTTAGCATTGAGTTTAGTAGGTCTGTTGGTTTTTTTGTTCTTTTTTGGAAGTTTGTTTCTTTTGGTATTAGTTTTTTATTGCTTTCCAGTATTCTATGGATGCTTTTCCTTCTATTCCCATGATTTTTAGTTTTGTTTCGTTTGTGTTTTGTTTTGTTGGTTTTATTTTTTCTATTTCTTTTATGTTTTCTTGGATGTTTTTTATTGATTTTTCTGGTGTTTTTAGTTTTTTGTTTTTGTTTAGTGTTCTTAATGTTGATTTTTGGTTTTTCATTTTTGATGTTATTAGTGTTTTTGATATTTCTATTCCTTTTTTGTTTTCGCTTAGTTGGTATTGTTTTTTTCTTAGTGTTATGTTGTCTTGGTTTGGTGATTCTAGTATGTATTTTAGGTGTCCGAAGTAGTCGAATGATAGTAGTTTGATGTTGTTTTCGCTTATTAGGTTTAGTGCGTCGAATGTGATGTATCCTTTTCCTATTATTGTTATGTTTGTTATTTTTGAGGCTTTTATTGAGTCTAGTGTTTGGTCTTTTTCTTTGATTATTATTTGGTTGTCTTTTTTGTGTATGGATTTTTTGTATCCGTCGATTAGTATGTTCATTTTTTAGTATATCTTGTATAAGTCTTCTTTGAATTTTATGTTTCCGTATGTTTCTTTTTTATTGTAGCAGGTTTTGCATATTGGTAGTATTATTAGTGTGTCTTTTGGTTTTATGTTTTCTTGTATTTTTGTTTTGATTTCTGTTAGTTCTTGTTGTTCTATGTTTCCTGTGTATGTGTGGTTTTGTATTTTTCTAAGGCCTGTGTGTTTTAGTATGTTTTCTATTTTTTCTTGGTTTGTTTTGAATTTTATGTCGAAACTTATGAATATATTCATGGTAATGTATATGTTGTTATTTTTTTATTAATTTTTTTGTGGCGAGTGATGTATTTTTATTTTTTTAATTGTTTATTGTGGTGTTTTTTGGTGTTTGTATTTTTTGTTTTTGTGGTGTTTTGTATTTAAAAAAAGAAAAAGGAAGGTGGTTTTTTTGGTGGAATTTTTATTATTATAATTTATTTTTATGCGTTGTATGCTACACCGTTGATGTATAGTGTGTATCCATTGGTGTTTATTGTTCCTTTGTTTGTTAGGCTTGTGATGTGGCTGTTTCCTGTTAGTGTCCATGTTGAGCCTTGGTTTATTGTAACTGTTGTTGTTCCATAGGTTGTGGATGGATTTATTGTTCCTGTATATGTGCTTGAGTCTAGTGTTAGGCTTAGTGTACTTATTTGGTCTATGATTATGTTTCCGTTTAGGTTTTGGTTTGTTGCTGTGAATATGACTTTTCCTCCGTTGGAGCCTGTTGTTCCCCATTGGTCTTGTCCACTAGCATCTAAGAGTATTCCACTGTCGAAGTTTAGTGTACAGTTGTTTAGGTTTATTATTGATTCTGTGTTTGTTATGTGGAACATTGGTGCTGTGCTTGCATATGCTGAGTCTGATGCTATTGTTAGTTTACTGTTTGTTGCATTTAGTGTTGCTGTTCCAACATCTGCATCTCCACTCATACTTTGGTATATGAAGAATCCTCCAAGGTCAACATATTCTCCATTGGATTGTCTGTTTCCTTTTGCATATCCTGTTAGGTCACAGTTTTCTAAGGTTATACTGTTTTTTCCTTCAATACATCCTATTTGTGATTGGTATGCTGTTCCTGTACAGTTGATTGCTGTTATTGTTCCTGTGGAGTATATTATTGGTGATCCTGCTATGTTGTTTGAGTTTGTTACTCCTGTGTTTAGTATGGAGTTGGTTGCTGTTACTGTTCCTTCTCCTCTGTCTGTTGCTAGTGCTGCGCAACTTCCTCCTCTTGTGTTTATTGTTACATTATCTGCGATTATTATTCCGCCATATGTTGCGTCTAGTCCACGGGATTTGTCTTTGTATGTGTCTATTATTACATTTTGTACATATGCTGTTGCTCCATTTGCATTAGTCGCACTGTTTGTTACGAATATTGCATTTGCTCCTGTTGCTGTTGTTATGATTGTTGTGTCTGATAGGTTTAGTGTACTTCCTGCAAGTACGAGTATTCCTGCATTGGTTCCGTAGAAGTCTGATGATTCTTGTTTGCTGCTTGATACGTCACCTGTTTTTGCTATTGTTGCATCTTTTAGTGTGAGGTTTCCTCCGTTTGCTACTATTACTGCGTTGGTGTCTGATGATGCTGTTGAGTATACTATTTTTTTGGTTCCGTCTCCTGATAGTGTTATTGTGTCTCCGTTTACTACTAGGTTGTCACTGGTTGTGTTAGTGCTTGGTACTTCTGGTGTTGTGTTGTTTGTATCATCTTGTGGTGGGTTTGTATTGTTTCCTGGCATGTCTGGTGGTACTGTACCGTTTCCAGGTTGAGTACCATTAGGTATTTCAGGAGGCATTGTACCATTACCTGGTTGTGTGCCATTAGGTATTTCAGGAGGCATTGTACCATTTCCAGGTTGAGTACCATTAGGTATTTCTGGTGGGTGTGTATCATTATTGGTGTTTTCTATTATTGTTATTGTTGTTGCTGCATATGATCCTGCGTATTGGTCTTCACCTGCGTATCTTCCTGTTACTGTGTAGTCTCCTTTTGCTAGGTTTATTTGTAGTGTTGCTACTCCTGTGTAGTCTGTGGTACTGTCGTATACTTTACTTGCTCCGGAGGATACTCTTGTAAGGTTTAGGCTTATGTGTCTTCCTGCTATTGGTATTCCGTTTGATGTTGTTAGTGTGATGTTGAATGTTTTTCCTGCATTTACTACTTCTACAAATGGGTTTGCACTTAGTATTGTTGGTGTTTCTCCTGCTTTGGTTACTATTATATTGTTTGTTGTGGTTGCATAGTTGTAGTTGAATTCATTTACTGGAGTGTATGTTGCTTGTGCTGTGTATACTCCCGGTGCTAGGTTGATTGGTAATATTCCAACTCCTAAGTAGTCTGTTACTACATCATAGTTTTTTGATGCTCCGCTTGTTGTACGGGTTAGGTTTATATTTAAGTGTTGTCCCATTATTCCATTACCGTCACTGTCTGTGAAGGTTACTTTATAACTGTCGCTTGATCCATAAACTTTTGTTAAGTTTGTTCCGGTTAATTGTGTATTTCCACTTGTTGCTGATAATGTGTTTGTACTTAATATATTTGGAGAGTCTGCATTGTCATTTTGTGCTGTTAATAACATTGTATCTTCTGCAAATACATTTGGTAAAATCATTAGTGTTAGTAGAAATACTAATAATATTGTTGTAAAAAATTTTTTTGACATAATTCGTATTTTCCTTTATTTAGTTTAATTTTTTTAATTAGTTTAATTTTTATTTAAAAAATGGTTTTATTTAAAACTAATTTATTATAATTATGTTTTTTAAGTATATATACTGTTTTTTATAGTTTATTTTTATTAAAAAAAGGCAATATTGTTTGATATTATTATAAAAATTTTAAAAAAAAAGAAAAAAATGGGTAGGGAAAAATATGATTTTTATGCAGTGTATGCTACACCGTTAACGTATAATGTGTATCCATGGGTGTTTATTGTTCCGCTACCGTTTAAACTTGTTATGTAACTGTTTCCAGTTAATGTCCATGTGGAACCTTCTTCTATTGTGACTGTTGTTGTTCCGTAGGTTCCTGTTGGGTTTATTGCACCAGTTAGTGTGCTTGATTTTAGGGTTAAATCTAGTGTACTTATACTGTCTATTTCAATGTTTCCAGTTAATATTTGGTTTGTTGCTGTGAAGGTTACTTCTCCACCGTTGGAGCCTGTTGTTCCCCATTGGTCTTGTCCACTAGCATCTAAGAGTATTCCACTGTCGAAGTTTAGTGTACAGTTGTTTAGGTTTATTATTGATTCTGTGTTTGTTATGTGGAACATTGGTGCTGTGCTTGCATATGCTGAGTCTGATGCTATTGTTAGTTTACTGTTTGTTGCATTTAGTGTTGCTGTTCCAACATCTGCATCTCCACTCATACTTTGGTATATGAAGAATCCTCCAAGGTCAACATATTCTCCATTGGATTGTCTGTTTCCTTTTGCATATCCTGTTAGGTCACAGTTTTCTAAGGTTATACTGTTTTTTCCTTCAATACATCCTATTTGTGATTGGTATGCTGTTCCTGTACAGTTGATTGCTGTTATTGTTCCTGTGGAGTATATTATTGGTGATCCTGCTATGTTGTTTGAGTTTGTTACTCCTGTGTTTAGTATGGAGTTGGTTGCTGTTACTGTTCCTTCTCCTCTGTCTGTTGCTAGTGCTGCGCAACTTCCTCCTCTTGTGTTTATTGTTACATTATCTGCGATTATTACTCCACCATATGTTGCGTCTAGTCCACGGGATTTGTCTTTGTATGTGTCTATTGCAACATTGGATACGTATGCTGTTGCTCCGTTACTGTTGGAGTTTAGGTTGGTTGAGAATATTGCGTTTGCTCCTGTAGCATTTGTTATTATGTTGGTGTTTGTTATGTTTATTACACTGTTTGCTAGTACTAGTACTCCTGCATTGGTTCCGTAGAATTCTGAGTCTTCAGAGTTAGAGTTTGATAGGTCTCCTGTTTTTGTTATTGTTGCATAGTTTAGGTTTAAGTTTCCTCCGTTTGCAACTATTACTGCGTTTTCGTCTGAAGATGTTGATAAGTATTCTAATCTGTTAGATTCATCACCAGATAGGTTTTCTGTTGTTCCGTTTACAATTAATCTTCCACCTGTTGTGGTGTTTGTTGATGGTACATCTGGTGTGGTTGAGTTAGTATTTCCACCTGGCATATCAGGAGGTGCAGTACCATTACCCGGAGCTGTACCATTAGGCATATCAGGAGGTGCAGTACCATTACCCGGAGCTGTACCATTAGGCATATCAGGAGGTGCAGTACCATTACCAGGTTGTGTACCATTTGGTATTTCTGGAGGGTTTGTACTATTATCGTTTGTATTTTCAACGATTGTTATTGTTGTTGCTGCATATGATCCTGCGTATTGGTCTTCTCCAGCATAGGTTCCAGTTACTGTGTAGTCTCCTTTTGCAAGGTTTATTGCTAAGGATGCTACACCCAGGTAATCTGTTGTACTGTCATATACTTTACTTGCACCTGAGGATACTCTTGTAAGGTTTAAGCTTATATGACGACCTGCTATAGGTGTTCCGTCAGATGTTGTTAGTGTAATATTGAAGCTTTTACCTGCATTTACTACTTCTACAAATGGGTTTGCTGTTAATACAGTTCCTGTTTTTCCAAGTTCAGTTACTGTGATTGTGTTGAATGTGCTTGCATTTGTGTAGTTAAATCCTTCAACTGGTGTGTAGGTGGTGTATGCAGCATATGTTCCTGGAGCCAGATTTATTGGTAGTGATGCAATCCCAGCATAGTCTGTTACTACATCATAGTTTTTAGATGCTCCGCTTGTTGTACGGGTTAAATTTACTGTTAAATGTTGTCCTATTATCACATTACCTTCATTATCTGTGAAAGTTATTGTGAAGTTTTCGTCTGTTCCATAAACTTTTGTTAAGTTTATTCCAGTTAATATTGTGTTTTCAGTTACATCTGTTGATGGTGTGTCTGGTACTGTGCCGTTTGGCATATCAGGTGGTGTACCATTACCTGGAGCTGTACCATTTGGCATATCTGGTGGGACAGTTCCATTACCTGGGAAATCTGGCATTGTGCCGTTTGGCATATCAGGTGGTGTACCATTTCCAGGTTGTTCACCATCAGGTAAAGCTGGTGGTTGGTTACCCTCATCAGTTGCAGTTGATAAGACTGTATCTTCTGCAAATGCATTTGGTAAAACCATTAATGTAACTAAAAATACTAAAAGTATAGTTACAAAAATTTTTTTTGACATAAAAAATTACATCCTATTAAAAATAATTTAAATTCATTTAATTAAGTTAATTCATTAAAAAATGGTATAATTAAACAAATATAAGTACTAATAACTCGTTTTTAATATTTAAATGTTTATGAAAATAGAACCATTTATATACTTGTAACAACTAAAATAATTAAAAATTTATATTAATTAATATAAAAAGAGGAATTATTAATGCGAAAAGCTAGTTTAATAGTCTTAATACTAGTCGCCATTATTCTATGCATAGGTATTGCTTATGCAACATTCAGTATAGATTTCACCACAGATACTAATGAAACCATTAATAATACCGCTAACAATACCACCAGTATAGATAATAGTACAAGTACCAATACTCATTCAAGTTCAAATGAAAATTCTGGAGCTTGGGAAGAGTATATTTCAAAAACTGATGATGGTAATGGAGTAATCGTTTATCATGATGGTAATGGAAATAAATATTACTATGATGATGAAGGTGTACATACTGCATCAGAAGATACAGAATGGGTATTTTAAAATTATTTAAAACCCTATTTTTTCTTTTTTTATTTTTTTATGAAGATTTAGAAATACTTATATAATATTTAGATTTAGGACATATTACTAATTAGGATTAAGTTTTTAACACTAAAAACCTAACAAAAACATTATGTGAATTTATAAATAATATTTTTTTTTAGAAAGGTTGTGACTAAAGATTTTATTTAGAATAAAAATAAAAACCTATTAATTTTCTTTAATATGATTTTAAATAAAAAAAAGATAAATAAAATGAGTTAAAAAAAAGTCAACTTCTAAAATAATCCACTATCTTCCAAACGTTCTTCAAAGTAATGTGTTATTTTATCCGCTTTCTCTTTAATAATCATCATAATAATAACTGTTGCCAATCCAATAACTAAAAGAACAATTAATGATGGAATGTAATTTGACCAAATTAATCCCAGTTGGGCTTCACGTACCAATGTTATTGCATAAGTCATTGGCAAATATGGATTTAATACCCTGAAAAACGGCGCCATAATTTCAACAGGATATATTCCTCCAGTTCCAGATATTTGAATTACTAGAAGAACAATCGCAATCGCTTTTCCAACATCCCCCAATGCAGAAACAAGAGAATAAATTAAAACCATAAATACTGCCGATACAAGATAACATGAAAATGCGAATAATATTTCATTATCAATATAAATTCCCAAAATATGTGCACCTATTATTGTAACAGTAACCTGTAATAAACTCATTATGAAAAATACAACTACTTTACCAGCATACATCTCAAGAGGAGAATATTTAGTTCCTTCACTGGTCCCAGGTTTTAACATTGCACAGGTAATTAAAGCACCAACCCACATAGATAAAACAAGATAAAATGGAGATACCTGTGATCCATAATTTGGTACTGGGAACATTTCATGCCTATCTAATTTTACAGGAGCATAGAAATAATCACCAAGTATTGTTTCATTAATTCCTGTAATACTTGCAAGAGAATCTGCAGATGAAGCAAGTGAAGCAGCTGCTGTAAAAAGTGCTTGTGTTGCTGCATTTGAAAGTAATACAGAACCTGCTGCTAAAGAAAGAGAACCATCTACTAATCTATCAATTCCTCCTGCTAAAGATGCTGAACCATTAGCTACTTGACCAGCACCATTGTTCAATTGTCCAATATTACTAGTTACATTATCTGTTCTAGAATCAATCCTATCAACAATATTATGTATTGTAGGACTAGTAGTGTGATTTCTAACATAACTTGTGGCTTCATGAATATCTGTATTATATGTATTTACTCCATCATATAATTGTTGAGTTCCTCCAGCAACCTGATTTGCACCATTAGATAATCGACTTGCACCACTAGCTAATTGACTTCCACCACTAGCTAATTGACTAGCTCCAGAAGATACTTGTGCAGAACCTGATGCAAGTTGACTTCCACCACTAGCTAATTGACTAGCTCCAGAAGATAAACCAGATTGTAATTCTCCAAGCTTACCATAAGCTGCAAGATTTATTATTTCAATTATTTTTGCATTTAATGCATTATAAACTGCAGTAGAACCACTATCTGTTAATTTAGCGGCAACAGGATTTTCTTTAATGTTAACAACATATTCTAATTTTGCTTGTTGAGGGTCATCAGTTGTAATTGAAACAATATTTTCACTTAAGTTTTTGGGTATTATTATTCCAGCATAATATTTTCCCGAATGAACTCCATTCCGAAGCTCATCTTCTGTGACAAATGTCCAGTTAAATTTATCATTATTTTTTAAGTCATTTACTAGTTCGTTACCTACATTTATATATATACCATCAAAAGATGCACCTTCATCGAGATTTGCAATTGCAAATACAACATCTCCCGTATTTCCGTATGGATCCCAACATGCTTGAATATTTAATAGTGCATAAAGAGATGGTAATATAATTAATCCAATTAAAACAATTGTAACAATTGGATTTGAAAATATTCCTTTAAAATCATTTTTTATAATTTCAAAAACATTATTAAAATTCCTGTCACCCATAGAATACCTCATTTTTATATTATTTATTATTATATAATTATTATATTTTAAATATGTTTATAGAAAAAAGTCTAACTTAAAATAAATAAAAAGATATAATTTTTTTTAATTGTTTAAGTGATATGCATCATATGCAACATAAACATTATATAATATTGCAAAATAGCTACTTATACCCATGGTTATTGGCATTAGAATCCATAATAGGTAGTTTATTATGAATAGTAGTATGAAAAATAGTATTCCTTTTAGGATTTTTTTAGATAATAATTGACCTAATCCTGGAATAAAAAAGGACAGTATTGCTGCAATTATTGGATTTGCCATTTTGTTTCACCTCATAAAAATATGAGAATTAATTTTTTTTATTCTGTAATTACTAGTTGGACTTCGGTTATTAGTTTTTCTTCATCTGTGTAGAATGGATTGTTAATAAATATTAGGTATACTGTTTTTGTGTTTTTGTAGTTTTTTTCTTTTGCATATTCTATTAGGTTTTTATATGTTTCTTTTACTGTTTTATGTGATCCTATGTGTATTTGACCTATTACTTTGTGTTTTTTATCATCTATGACTTGTATGTTTTCTGGAGGGTTTAAGTTTTCTCCTTTTATGCTTAGTCCACATATTCTTTCTGAGTTTGTTTTTTCTATATTTTCTATTCTTGCAAATGGCACTCCGTTTACTATTATTTTGTTGGTTTTTGCCCATTCGAAAACATCATATAATGAGTTGTTTAGTCCTTCTTCTGTGTATTCTGTTATTGCTATTTTGTTTTCTGGTATTGTTTTTTCACGTATTCTCATATTCATTAGTCCATTTTTAGTTTTCTTGTAGTTTTTTGTTATATTCTTCTGTGTCAGTATATACTTTATATACTTGGTAAACCCATAATGCCAGTATTATTATGTTTAGTATTGTTGATATTATATTAATTATGTTTAATGAGTGGGTGGTGTGTGTTCTTAATGTTGAAAATATGATGAATATGCTTATTCCATGTTGAATTATGAATATTATGATTATTGGCAGGAGATATTTTAGGAATTTTGTAAAGTCTTTATTTAAGTAGATGTATCCTGCACCAGGTATTATGAATGAGCATAATGCACTTATTTCTGGTTTTCTCATGAAGTGGTTTATGTAGAATGTGTCTCTTTGGTAGTGTTCTTCTTTTTCTATTTTTGTTCCACAGGTTTTGCAGAATTTGTAGGTATCTTCGTTTTCAGTACCACAGTTTGGACAATATTTCATAATTATTCTTATTTTATTTTTTTTTGTTCTTTTAAAAATTAGTGGAAAAAATGGTTTGGGTGGTGTTTTTATATGAGGTATTCTTCATCTACATCATATTGTTTTGATATTGTTTCATTGTATAGTGATCCTACACCATAGTTTAGGAATAGTTCTATGTATGGTTCTATGATTAGTGATATGATTATTGTTTGTATTATTATTGCTATTATGAATTGGTGTGTTAGAACTGCTATTCCTGAGGAGATTATGGATATTATTAGTTCTGCTGCTAGTGATATTATTAAAAATATTAGTGCTAGTATTATTATTGTTCCTATGTATCTTATCCAGCTTATGTCTTTGATTATTTTGTTTATTTCTTTGAATTGGAATGCATAGTTTATTTTGTTGTTGTTTGCTGCCATGTGTACTATTGCCATTAAGGATATTAGTGATGCATATATTAGGAGTATTGATCCTATTACAATTAGTATTGTTCCTATTGTTCCGCCTATTATTGATGCTGTGCTTATTATTATTGTTGGGATTATTAGGTATACTATGTAGACTATTATTCCTTTTAGTCCGTTTATTAGTTTTTCTATTGGTTTGTTGAATTCTGGTATGATGTAGTTTTCTTCTGTTGCGTTTTTCATTACATTTAGTTGGTATCCGAATATGTATATTGATATTATGAAGTATATTAGTGTGAGTATTCCTATTATTATCCATGTGTTTGTTGGTATTTGCGTTTGTATTATGTTTGTTAGTTCTTGGACTGTTGTTATGTTTGTGCTTGCTGCTAGTTCTTCATAGTTGATGTGGTATGCTGTGCTTAGTATTATGTAGTTTATTATTGTGCTTATTATACTTGTTATTGTTACTATTATTCCTAGTGTTAGTAGTTTTTTCTTGTCTGTTAGTGGGTATTTCATTGAGTTTTTTATTAGGTTTGTTAGTGACATTATTTTTATTCCTCTAGTGGTTCGTATATTAATCCTAATGCTCTGTTTCTGAATATTGACATGAATGGTTCTAAGAGTAGTGAGTATACTATTGATACTAATATTGTTATTACAATCATTGCTGTTGATGATGCGATTGGTCCTAATACCATTAGTCCTATGGAGAATATTATTTGTAGGATTATTCCTACTATGATTGTTAGTGCTATTATTACTCCTTGTGCTATTACGAGTCCTAGGTAGAATAGTATGTATCTTATCCATCCTATGTTTGATATTATTTTCCAGATTCCTTTAATGTCGAATGCTGCTTTAAATGATCCGTCATTTGCTACCATGTGTGTTACTGCCATTAGTGACATGAAAAAGAAGATGATGAATACTATTAGTGATATTATGAATTCTGTTGTTAGTAATCCTATTCCTATTCCTGAGCTAGATATGTTTATGCCGTTACCTGTCATGTTGAATATTAGGAGTACTATTATTGGGATTATCATGTAAATCATGCTTACGATAAACATTTTTAGTCCGTCTACGAACATTCCTATCAGGTCATCGAATTCTGGTAGTTTGTCGTTTCCGTTTACCATTCCTTTTGTTGATATGGCCAGTACCCTGTATTCGTATCCCATTACTAGGAATGCTGGTATTATTAGAAAGCTTAGTAACATACATATTCCTAGTTTTAGTAGTGACATATGGTCTTGTATTGCATATTCTATTGAATCTTTGTATATATCTAATATCATTTGTTTACCTCTTAAATTTCTTTATTCATCTTCGTCGAATTGGAATACGTTTTCTATGTATTCTTCTTTTAGTACTTTGGTTATTCTGTATGCTACTAGTAGTGATGGATTGTATCTTGAGTTTTCTAGTGCATTTATTGTTTGACGTGTTACACCTACTTTTTCGCCTAGTTCTTTTTGGCTCATTCCTAGTTCTTGGCGTAAGTATCGTATTTTTGTTTTCAAAACTTATCTCCTTTGTGTTTTTTTAAATTTTTTGGTAAAAAATTTTGGTGTTTTCTTTTCTTTTTTTAAGAATTGATAATGTAAAATATATATTCCATAGTATATAAAACTTATTAACTAAACATACTTAATAAAATCTTTTTTGCGAGGAGCAGGTTTAGGATCTTCACAATCCTTATAACCTAAAATAACATGACCTACACCTTCATAATATTCTGGAATATCCCATTTCTTAAGTAACTCTTTACCCTTATCTGTTTCAAACTCTTCTCTTGCACGATTAATCCAACAAGACCCAACACCCACAGCATGAGCCCCATTAACAAGATTAGTTAAAACAGCACAACCATCTAAAACATAATTAGGTTCACGACTATCACCTAAAACAATAACCAAACAAGGAGCATCATAAAAAGGATCCAAATCATCTGGCACAACCTTAGTATAAAAACTCTTATTCCACTTACCTAACTCTTTAATAAACTCCTTATCCTGAATAACAACAATTTTAGATGTTTGAAGATTACGACCACTAGGTGCATAAGTACCAATCTTTAAAATAGTTTCCAAATCTTCTTTTTCTAAAGGTTTATCCTTAAATTTACGTATACTCCTACGACTCAATAAAACATCAACTGCAGACATCATAAAAAAAATATCTCCTCAATTAAAATTTATCATTTACCATAAAAAATAAATAATCATCTTCATAAACTTGTTCTTCTTCCTCATTATACCCCATATTAGTAAGTCTAGAACCACATTGTGTGCAAAACTTAGCATCATCTGGATTTCCACTATTACATTTTGAACAATATTTTGTCATAAAATTATTCCCCTCCACATATTTTCCATTATTCTTTTTATTCCCATTTTGGGAAACGTGTCTCTTCAATATAATCATCCATATTCTCATCAATTAGTTCTGCAAGATTAAGGATTAATTCTTCAAATTCATTATAATCATCCTCATCCATCATTTCTAATCCATGAGCTAGAATAGAATTATTTCTTAATTGTAATGCATTAATAAATTTATCTCTATTATCATAATAATATTGTCCCACTTTATTAAATCCATTTAATTCATGAATTAACATAAAATTAGAATCAACACCAGGCATACGTAATTGACTGTTATGACCACGTATTAATTTACCCATAATGCTCTTATGAGCATTTTCTGATATTTCTTTAACTTTATTAACATCAACATCTCTTGGATTAATATCATACTCTTTTAGAATGATTTCAGATATTAATTCCATACAACGATATAATCTTGCTATTGCATCATCATATTTACCTTCCTCTGATCTTCTAATAGCATTATTAATCATACTTGCAAGTGCATATTTTTGGTTTAAAGGATTATTTTCATCACATATAATGTTTAATGCTTTATGGTTTGCTTTAACTTGATTGTCACTTAATTTTTTAATAAAACCATTTGAAAATGCAACATTAGCCACTTGGTGGTTAAAATTATCCCAATAATTATATGTTGCAAGTAAAAGAGCATTAACTTTTTTAATGAATTCTAAATCATCAACTCCAGTATCTGCTAAATTATCTAATAAGTCTAGTCCTTCTTTAAATCTGTAATGGTTAAAGCATTCTTGTACATCATTTATTGTTTTATCAAAGTGGACTTTGCTTAAGTTTTGTCTTCTTATGAATTCTGTTCCTTTTTCAACAATGTTTTTATTTCCTCTTTTTCCACTTACAAATATTAGTTCTAGGTTATTTTCACTAGCTGCAATTGATGCTGCCATTGTCATTGTTTTTGTTCCACTTGTATAGTCTATTTTTATATTGTAATTTTTATAATCGTTTATTTGGTTTGATATTTTTTTATAGAATTCTTGGAAGTCATCAATATCTTTTATTGTTATAAAACGTGATATTTTGTTAATTTCTTCACCAGTTTCTTCTTTGTATTGTTGTTTTAGGGATTTTAGTGTTGTTTTCTTTGATAGTTCTGATGCGAAAAATACAATATTATCTGGTTTTTCTTGTTTTATTAGAAATAGTAATCCGAATGCTAGATTATCTGCACTTTCTTGTGTTCCACCGAATCCTGTTCCAACAGGCATTAGTAGAACTGTTTTTTTATCTTTTTGTATGTTTTTTTCTGTCATATTTACCTATAATTTTTATATATTTTGTGAAAATTTTTTTTATGATATATTATTATATATTTTAAAATTAATAATAATTATATAAAAATATTATATTTTAAAAAATATTTTGAGAATTTCATTATGAATGCAAGAACTAGAAAATATTTAATTATAGGATGTGAAGTGGTTCTTTTATTATTGCTTTTATCCATAATTTTTGTTGTTGAAACTCAACATTTAAGCGAAGCTGATAAGAATAGTGCTGCGCAAGGATTACCTAGTTTTAATCCTGATGGTAATGTTACTAATATTACTGTTGAGGATATTGATACTGATTATGGAAGTTATACTATTCGTACTTATCATTTTACGGATGGAACTGCTGAAGAAAGGCTATATTCTAATACAGGAAATGAAAGTGTTAATGTAGCTAATATTTTTGTTGATAAAAATGATATTGTTTTAGGTGTTATTTAATTATCTTAAAACAAACCTTTTTTTTATTAACTATTTTTTTCTAATTTTTTTTATGGGGTTTATTTTTTTGTCTAATATAAGTGATGATGATAAAAGAAAGAATAAGATTATTATTAAGTTTGTTTTGCCTTTAGTTGTGGTTGTTGGTATTCTTATTATGTTTTTAGTTGTTTTATTTGGTTAAGTATATTTTTTCTATATCTTTTTTGTTTTTGTTTATTATGTTTAGTTCTATTGGTATGTTTACTTTTTCTGATATGTAGTAGTGCCAGTACATTTGTCTGCTGTTTGGTTTTTCGTTACTTGTATATGTTTCTGCGAAGAATAGTTCATTGTTGTTGTATACTATGAGGTGTGGTATTCCTTTACATGGTAGGTATCTGCAGTCGTATATTTGGTTTAGTCTGTTTCTTCCGATTATTTGTAGTATTTTTTCTTCTCCAAATATTTCTATTATTTGTATTAGTATTTCTTCTATTTGTTTGTCTGTTTCTAGGTCGTCTACGTTTTCTTGGTGTATTATTTGGAATGCTTTTTTGATTTCTTCTTTGAGGTTTTGTTTTTCTAGTTGTTTTATTCTTGTTATTACTTCTTCTTTGTGGTATGTTGTGTTTACTGTTATTTCCATGTCGTAGTGTATGTTTAAGAATAGGAGGTATGTGTAGTAGTATATGAATTCTGAGCTTATTGTGTGGTATCCTTGTTCTTGGTAGTGTTCTATTATTAGTTGTTTTTTGTCTTTTAGTCCGTGTTTTGTTTTGTATTGTATTGGTTTTCTTTTTTCTTTTTTGGTTTCTTGTGCTGTGTGTTGTTTTATTTTTATGTTTTTTAGTAGTTTGTAGTTGTATTCAGTGTTTTCTATTTTGTCTTTTTGTCCGTATTTTTTTCTGTATTTTTCGTATTCGTTTTTTGATCCACTTCTTTTGTTGAAGTATTGTGCGTATTTATAGTTGTCATATGCTTTTTGGTAGTTTTCTATGTTTTTGAAGTGTTTTGCTTGTTGGTTGTGTATTATTCCTCGGTTTTTGTTTGAGTTTGTTAGCATGAATGCTCTGTTGTATAGGCTTATTAGTGTTTGTGATATTATTTGGTAGTATATGTCTTTTTTGTCATAGTCTTCTAGTTGTTCTTCTGATTTGTTTATTACATCTAGGAATTGGTTTAATTCTTGTATTGGTGTTTCTGTTATTTGTTTGTCTCTTATTTTTGCTATTTTTTCTTCTTGTTTTAGTGTTTCTATTTTTTCTATATTGTTTTTGCTTATTATGTTTGGGTTGTATCCATATTCTAGGTGGTTGTTATAGCATAATAAGTATAATTTTCTGTCATTTATTTGGAATTCTTTTGTGTAAGGGAATTTTATTAGGTTTCCCCAGTTTAATTCTTTGTTTATCCATTCTATGAATGTTAATCCACATACTGTTTGTCTGTGCAGTAGGTTGTTTTTATCTAGGAGAATTATTAGTTTTATTAGTGCATCTTGTTGGAATCTGAATTGTAATAAATCGTATATTTGGTTTTCAAGTATTGGATAGTCTAGTTTTATTAGTTTGTTATATACTTCCATCATTTCTGATGCTTCTTCTAGTAATTCTAATACTTTTATTTTTGTTTTTTGGTTGTGGTTTATACTGTATTCTAAGTTTACTGGTAGTAAAGGTAGTTGTTTTTCTAGTATGCTTTTTAGACTGTTGAAGTTTGAGTGGTTGAATTGTTCTTCTGCTTGTTTGTCTAATTCTAGTCTTTGGTTTATTTTTTTCGTGAATGTTTCGTATTTTTTATCTGTTCCACAGTTATAGCAGAATTTGTCTGATTCCCTCAGTCTTGCTCCACAGTATGCACATGTTTTCATATTAAATTCTCAAATCTTTTGTTTAATTTTTCAGGATAGATTATTATTTTTTTTATAGAGTTGAATTCTTCTTCCTGTGCTAGTATTTTTTGGTATGTGTATTCTTGTTTTTGTTCTGATTTGAATATGGATTCTCTGTATTTTTTTATTGTTTCTCCATTATTTCCTATTATTTCTATTATTATTTCAAGATTTTCTTGTATTTCTTCTAGTAATTTTACTTTAAAGTCTAAGTATATTTTCCCGTATTTTATATGCCATTGGAATTGTTCTATTTTTGCTTTGGTTTCATATTCTTTTTCTATACGGTGTTCTACTATTAGGTTGTTTATGTTTTCTTTTACTAGAGTTAGTTTTACTCCGCAGTTTATACAGTAGTCGGAGTTTTTTGGATTGTTTTTATATCCGCATTTAGTGCATTGTTTTTTCATATTTAATCAAAAAGGAATAAAATGTTTTTTTATGGTTTTGTCCATTCTACATTGTAATATGTTATGTCTGTGTCTTCATCTACTATTGCAAGTAGTAGTTTTTTTCTAACACCGTGGGATACTCTTATATAGCTTGCAAAGTCTAGTGCTTTTATATTGTAGTTTTCATAGATTACTTTTACTAGATAATCTGAGTGTCCTTCTCCAGGAGATCTCCCTCTATCATATAATCTGAATTCTGAACCATATTTGAAACCTGTTTTTATTATGTATCCTCTGTCTTTTAAGTCTTTATAAACGAGGTATTTTCCATAATTTTTATTGTTTTTTATTATTTCTAGTATTTGGTTTATTGTGCATTCTTCTTCGTTTTGATAAACATTTAGTCTTCCTTTTTCCATTAAGTATAATGCTTCTATTAAGGATAGTTCTAGTTTATCTTCTTCTAATTTTCCAAAACCGCTTTTTTGATTTAAGCTTATTGGTTTTTTACTTCCAGGTTCTATTTTTATTGTTACTGTTTTTTCGTATAGTTCAGCACGCATAGATATTTTAATCTCCGAAAAAGTGTAAGATATAATATAATTTTTTATATAGTTAATATAATTATATTATATTTTAGAATATATTTTTATATAAATTTTTTAATAAGAAGGGATTATAATATTATGATTGATTTTGATAGTTTAGAATTAGTTGAGAAAATTTTAATTATTATTGCACTTATTATTGTTTTTCTTGTTATGGTTACTACTATTTGGAGTGTTATTTTTCCATGAAAAAAACTTTTTATGGTTTTGAAAAAAAAATAGTGGTTAGATGAAATTTTATGGTGTGTTGTAAATTTCATCTATTATTGGAAATGTGCTCCATGCTTTAGGCCATCCACAATAGAATGCTAGTTGTGTTATAGTTTCAATTATTTCTTCTTTTGTTATTCCGTGTTCTTTTCCTAGTGTTATGTGTGCTTTTAGTTGTGGATATTGTCCTGCTGAGAATAGTGCTGATATTGTTATTAGGCTTCTGTCTCGTGGTGATAGTTCTTTTTCTCTACTCCATATTTCTCCGAATAATACATCATCATTTAATCTTGCGAATTCTGGTGCTAGTTTTCCAAGGTTGTCTCTTCCTGCGGTTTGTTTTTTCATTTTATGGGTTTCACCTTTATAATTTTTTTTATAAGTGTTTTTTGAAGAATGGTGTTATGTGTTCGAATGCTTTTGAGACGTATGGTGCTAAGTCATACATGTCAAAGTGGCTTGCTTCTGGTATTATGTGCATTTCTTTTTCTTTGTTTGGAGCTGCTTCGTAGATTTCTGTTGATGTTTGTAGGCTCCATGCGTTTTCTGAGCTTATTACTAAGTATGGTTTTTTCATTTCTTTCATTATGTTTGTAACATTGTATTTTACTAGTTCTAGTTGGCTCCATGCTACTACTTGGTTGCTCCATCTTGGGTGTGTGCCTCTTGATGTGTAGTAGTATGCTGCTCCTTCTTCGAATTCTCTTGGCATGAAGTTGAGGTGTGCTAGTTCTCCTGTGCCTTTTTCATATTTTTCTTTTGCTTTTTTTACTATTTCTTCTGGCATGAAGAATCCTGCCATTGCTGATGTGGAGATGTCTGATATTGCTGGGACTATTGCTGTTATTGCTTTTAGTCTTGGTTCTTTAACTCCTGCTACTGACATGTATGATCCTGAGCCACATATTCCTAGGCCCCCTATTTTGTTTGGGTCTACGTATGGTAGGCTGGTTAGGTAGTCTATTGCTCCTTCGATGTCTGTTTGTTTTACATCTGGTAGTTCTTGTTGTCTTGGTTGTCCTTGGCTTTCTCCGAAGTATGATCCGTCAAATACTAGTGTTACGTATCCTTCTTCTGTTAGTTTTTTTGCGTATATGCTTTGTGCTTGTTCTTTGACTGAGAGCATTGGTCCTGTAACTACTATTGCTGGGTAGTCTTTGTTTAGGTCGAATTGGTCTGGTAGGTATAGGATTCCTGAGAGTCTTAAGTCTAATTCTTTGTTTTTGAATACTATTTTTTGTTTTTCCATGTTTTTTTCCTTCTTTTTTTATTGTTGATTTTATTTTTAGTGTTAATAAATATATAAATGTTTCCTAAGGAAATAATTATATTAAGAAACTATTATCATAATATAACATAACATAAATTAAAAATAAATACAAAACAAATATACACCTAATAAAAAAAAAATCAATAAAAAAAAGATTAAAATGAATATCAACATAAACGAATTTAAAGACAATGCCAAACTAGAAATCCTATCTGGCCTAACAGTCTCTTTAGCCCTAATGCCAGAATGTATTGCATTTGCAATCGTTGCACATTTAAGTCCACTTGTAGGATTATATACTGCAGCCATTATCTGTTTAATAACCGCAATTCTTGGAGGCAGACCTGCAATGATTAGTGGTGCTGCAGGCAGTGTAGCTGTTGTAAGTGTTGGTTTAATTGTTACACACGGTGTTGAATATTTATATCTTGCAGTTATTTTAATGGGAATAATACAAATACTTGTTGGAGTATTTAAATTAGCTAAATTTATTCGTTTAGTCCCCCAACCTGTTATCTATGGTTTTCTTAATGGTTTGGCAATTATAATTTTCACATCACAATTTACACAATTTAGAACAAGTACTGGTGCTTGGTTATCTGGAATGCCATTAGTTATTATGATTGTTCTTGTTGTTTTAAGTATGTTGATTATGTACATTTTACCTAGATATACTAAGAAGGTTCCAAGTGCCTTAGTTAGTATTATTGTTGTTAGTATTATTAGTTTTGTTTTTGGATTACATACTAAGACTATCGGTGATATTGCAAGTATTGGTGCTGGTCTTCCTAGTTTCCATATTCCTATGGTTCCAATTAGCTTAGAGTCCATTAGTATTGTTTTACCTTATGCTATTTTAATGGCTAGTGTTGGTTTGATTGAAACTTTATTAACTCTTAATGTTGTAGATGAAATGACCAATACACGTGGTAGAGCTAATAAGGAAAGTATTGGTCAAGGTATTGCTAATAGTGTTTGTGGTCTATTTCAAGGTATGGGTGGTTGTGCTATGATTGGTCAGACTATGATTAATTTAGAATCTGGTGGTCGTAATCGTTTAAGTGGTATAACTGCTGGTTTATTTATATTTTTTATTATTATTTATGGTTCTCGACTTGTTGATTTGATCCCTATGGCTGCTTTAGTTGGTATTATGTTTATGGTTGCGATTAATACCTTTAAATGGTCTAGTCTTAGGATGTTAAATCATGTTCCTCGTGCAGATATGTTTGTTATGATTATTGTAACCGTTATTACTGTTGTTTTGAATAATCTTGCTATTGCAGTATTGATTGGTGTTGTTATTAGTGCTTTGAATTTTGCTTGGCAAGGTGCTAAACGTGTTGGTTGTGTTGAGTCTTTTGATGAGGAAAATAATGTTAAGTATTATGAGATTAAAGGACCGATATTTTTTGCAAGTACTGCTAATTTTAAGGAAATTTTTAATTATAATTTAGATGTTGATACTGTTGTTATTGATTTTAGACAGTCTCGTTTAACTGATCAGTCTGCTATTATTGCAGTTGATGAGGTTACAAAAAGGTATCAGAATAATGGTGTTGATGTTTTATTAAGTCATTTAAGTTCTGATTGTAGGGAATTATTAGATGAGAATAGTAAATTTATTGATGTGGATATTTTAGAGAATCCTTATTATCGTGTTCCTTCTGATGAGTTGGATTAAACTCTTTTTTATATGTTTTTTTCTTCTTTTAGTGAGATTAGTGATGCTGTTTGGAGTGTTTCTTTGAATTCTTCTAATTCATTTGTATTTAGGAATTTCCATACTTCTTTTTCCCAGGAGTCTTCTATTTTTCTAAGTTTTTCTGCTAAGGCTCTTCCTTCTGGTGTGATTTTTATTCTTTTTTTCCTTTGGTTTGTGGAGTCTATGGATCTTGTTATATAATTGTTTTTTTCTAGTTTTTGTAGTGCTCTTGTTACTACTCCATCAGTCATTTTGAAATTGTTTACTAGGTCGTTTTGACTTATATCTTCTTTGTCGTTTAAGTATATTAAGAATGAGAATTGACCAAAGCTTATATTATCATTTTTGATTCTGTTTTTTACGTATACTGAGTGTGATCTATGGATTATTGATACTAGTACTGATAATGGTACATCTTCTTCTCTTTTTAGTGTGTTTATATCTGGTGTTACTTCTTCCATTATCCTTTTTGTATCCTTTTATTTTTTTTATGGTGAAAAAAAAGTTTGGTGTTATTATTTTTTAGTGTATTACAAGTACATCTGCGTCTGCTCGTGATACTACTTTTTCTGCTACGCTTCCTAGTCTGAATCTGTCTAGACTACTTTTTCCTGAACTTGCTATAATTATTAAATCCACATCTTCTTTTTCTGCTACTTCGAGAATGTTGTCTGATGGTCTTCCTTCCCCTACTTGTGTAGTTATTTTAACATCAACATTTATTTTGTTTTTGAATGCTTCGGCATCTTCTTTTGCATCATCTATTATGACACTGTTTAGTTCTGCTATACGTCTTTTACTTTGGAAGTGGTGAGGTGTTATTGTTTCTGCTACTGATAGTACTATTATTTCACCATCATCCGTATTCATTACGTGTTTTAAACTTCCTATTGCTCTTTCTGATGCTTTTGAACCATCTGTTGGGATTAAGATTTTTTTATACATAAAATAAACCACAATTTTTTTAATTAAATTTTTTTTATATTAAGTGATTAGTATTTATGTAATTATATTAAGTTAAATTTAACTATTTTTCAAACATTTTTACTATTTTTCTTGTGTATTTGTATGCAACTAATATTTCAATTATTCCTCCAATTAAGTTTGCTACTATTATTCCATAGTATACTCCTGTGTCTTTTAAGGATATGAATATGAATATACATATTAATGTTAGGATGATTTGTTTGAATAGTGTGAATAGTAGACTGTATATTCCTTTTCCGTAGCTTTGAAATATGAATCCTGAGATTATGCTTAGGCTGCTGAATATTACATAAAATGATAATAATACTGTTACGTTTGCTATTTGGGTGTTTAGTCCTGCTCCTCCAAATAGTAGTGCTAGTTGGTTTGCAAATACTGCTGTTAATATTCCTATTATTAGTGATCCTACGAATCCTATTATGTGTGTGAAGTTGAATACTTCTTGTATGGTTTTTCCTTTTCTTGCACCATATAGTGCACCAAATATGCTTATTGCTCCGGTTCCGAATCCTACTGGTATCATTATTCCTATACTTACTACTCTCCATACTGTGGTGAATACTGCTACTGCTGTTGTGCTTGCTACCATTACGAGTATTATGTTTACTACCATACTGAATATGGACATTAGTATTTGTTCCATACTTGCTGGTATTCCTACTGCTAGTATGTCTTTGTATATTCTTGTACTATGGTTGTATGTTCTCATATCTATTGTTGTGTCGTTTCTTATGTATGTCCAGAATAGGTATATTAGTAGTCCCATTAAGTTTGCTAGTACTGTTGCTATTGCTGCTCCTGCTATTCCCATGTTTAGTCCTGGGATTGTTATTCCTATTTTTACATTAGAGTATATGAATATTGGGTCCAGTATTATGTTGAGTAGTGCTGATATTCCTAGAGGCAGTGTTGCTTTTAGTCCTTTGTTTTCTGATCTGTATACTCCGCTGAATACGTTTGTTATTATTATTGTGAAGCTTCCTAGCATTATCCAATATCCATATTGTGTTGCTAGGTTTAGTACATCTGCTCCTCCTATTAGGCAGAGTAGTGGTTCTAGGAATATTATTATTAGTCCAGGTATTATTATGCTTAGTATTATTCCTAGTATTAGTCCGTGGACGCTGCTGTTTCCTGCGTCTTTTAGTTTGTTTGCTCCTATGAATCTTGCTACAGATGAGTTTACACCTGCGCTTAGTCCTATTCCTACTCCTATTGTTATTATGAATAGTGGTGTTACTATTCCTATTGCTGCTAATGAGTCTGCTCCCAGTCCACTTACCCACATTGCATCGGCTATGTTGTTTACCATTGTTAGGAGTAGAGATAGTATCATTGGTATTGATAGTCCAATTATACTCATTTTTGGATTTGTTATGAGTTTTTTCATTTTTTCGTCTTTTTCTATTGTGTTTTGCATTTTGTTTTTATTTCTCCCTTGTTTGTTTCTTTTATCTTTTTTTAATAATTTTTTCTTGCTTAGGCAATTATTTATTAAGCAAAGATATATTGTTTTTTGAACTTATATAAATATTTGCATAAGCAATAATTGCATATAAAAATAAGTAAAATAAGTAAAAAATAGGGTTAAAAATATAATAAAAAATCTAAAAAAAAGAAAAAAATAAAAGAAGAGGATGATTATCTCTTCTTAATTGATAATATAATACAAGCTAAAGCAAAAAGTAATAATAATATTGGATTACCTGTAGGAATATTAGATAAACTATTAATATCACTATTATGATTACTTTGACTATTTTTACTTGGATTATATTTTTTATCTCCAACAATAGTTACAGTTAAATAACTAATTGCATCATTGTAGATTTCTGTCCCATTATAATATATGATAAATGTGTATTTACCTGTACGGTTAGGAAGTACAACATCTATAAAAGTTGAGCTACCATTAGTTACATTACTTGTGTAATTATTGTTTTCAACTACAAGTGTTGCTGTACCATTGTTTACTGGTTTATCACCATCAGTAATTATTATAGTAATATTCACAATGCCTGATTTGTTTAATGTTATATTATTTGGTGTTATAATATTTACATTAATTTTTT
>CAYSIF010000025.1:0-23800 GCA_964431035.1 uncultured Methanobacteriaceae archaeon
TAAAAAATACGGTGGTCCTGGAGCAAGAGCACGTAAACAAAAAAGTTACAGATAAAATTTTTCAAAAAAAATATTTATTAAATATATTTTTTTGATAATATTTTTTTATAAAAAGGAAATAGATGATAAAATGATACCTATACGTTGTATTAGTTGTGGAAAACCAGTTTCCGCAGATTTTGATGAATATCAATCTAGAGTTGCTGATGGAGAAGATTCAAAAGCTGTTCTTGATGATATGGGTATTAAACGATATTGTTGCAGAAGAATGCTAATTTCTCATGTTGAAACTTGGGAATAGATAAGATGAATTAAAAAAACTGAAAAAAGATGAAAAAACAACTCATCACATTTTTTTCATATTTTTTTCAGGGGAGAATAATATAGTATATTATGCCTGCTAAAAAAAAGAAAGGTAAAAAACAAGCTACTCAAAAGAAAATCACACGTTTTGAAAAAGCTAGACTTTTAGGCTCAAGAGCAATTCAATTATCTATGGGAGCAGAACCATTAGTTGAAGCTGAAAAAGGAGCAGACCCAATTGATATTGCATTAAAAGAGTTTAATGAAAATTTATTACCTTTAAAAACAAAATTAAATAATTAAAAACAAAATTTTGATTTAAAAAAATAATGCCTATATGTAGAAAAAGGAAAATTTATAGCAAAATCTATAATCCAACTACTATTTTTTTATATTTTATTTTTAAAAAATTAGATTGTCTTATAAATTTAATTTTCTTTTTCAAAAAAAAACACATAGGGAATTTTCTTAAATATCATAAAAAATGAGAAAATTCAATATTTTTTCAAAAAAATTTGCACAAAAATAAAACAAAAACTAAAAAAAAATTTTTAGGAAGTGTTTATAATATGGATACTGTTATACAAGATGTCCAAGTTAGAAAAATATTAGATAGTAGAGGAAACCCAACTGTCGAAGTAGATATATGCACTTTATACGGTTTCGGTAGAGCTGCAGCACCTTCTGGAGCAAGTACCGGATCCCGCGAAGTTGCATCATTCCCTCAAAATGGGGTTGATGAAGCAGTTAGTGAAGTTGAAGATTTAATAATTCCAGAACTAATTGGAAGATATGCAGAAGACTTAGATGAAATAGATGCTATTGTCCAAGAAATCGATGGCACAGACAATATGTCCAAAATCGGTGGAAACACATCTGTAGCTATATCAATGGCAGCAGCAAAAGCAGCAGCATCTTCATACGACTTACCATTATACAGATTCCTAGGTGGAAACATGGTAAACAGAATACCATACCCATTAGGAAACATGATGAATGGAGGAGCACATGCAGGAATTAACGCACCAGATATACAAGAATTCCTAATAGTTCCAATAGGAGCTGAAAATATAACACAAGGTGTATTTGCTAATGCTTCAGTTCACAAAAGACTCAAAGAATTAATCCAAACCAAAGACAGTAACTTCACTGGTGGTAAAGGAGACGAAGGTGGATGGATACCTAACATCACAAACGACACTGCATTAGAAATACAAGCACAAGCTTGTGAAGAAGTAGGTGACGAATTAGGCATAACAATAAAACCAGGTCTCGATTTAGCATCCTCAGAATTCTGGGATAAAAAACAAGGAAAATATGTCTACGAACAAGACGGAATATCTCGTGACGTAGGAGAACAAGTAGAATACGTTAAAGACATAATCGAAACATACGGAATGTTCTATGTAGAAGATCCATGTGACGAAAAAGACTTCGAAGGTTTCACAGAACTAACAAAAGCAGTTGGAGACAAATGCTTAATCTGTGGAGACGATTTATTCGTAACCAACAGTGAAATCCTACAAGAAGGTATTGACAAAGAAGCAGGAAATGCAATCATCATCAAACCAAATCAAATAGGATCATTAAGCGAAACATACCAAACCATTAAATTAGCACAAGAAAACAATTACGTTCCAGTAGTATCTCACCGTTCAGGAGAAACAACTGATGAAACAATTGCTCACTTAGCAGTTGCATTCGGTTCACCAATGATTAAAACTGGTGCAATCGGAGGAGAACGTATAGCTAAATTAAATGAACTCATACGTATCGAAGAAGATTTAGATAATCCAGAAATGGGTAAATTCTAAAAAAATACGACAAATAAAAAATAAAAAATTTTTATAATTTAAACTAATAAAATAATTAAAAAAAATTAAGATAAAAAAAGGAGAAAAAGAATAAAAATGTCAGATCTTTTAATACCATTAGACAATTACTTAGCAGCAGGTTTACACATAGGTACACAACAAAAAACCCATGATATGGAAAAATACATATTCCGTGTAAGAGCAGACGGTTTATATGTATTAGATATCCGTAAAACTGATGAAAGAATCCGCCAAGTATCAAAATTCTTAGCACAATACGATGCAGATGATATTTTAGTAGTATCTACAAGACAATACGGTCAAGCACCAGTTAAAAAATTCGGAGAAGTAACTGGATGTAAAACTATCCCTGGAAGATTCATACCAGGAACCTTAACAAACCCAGATTACTCCAAATTCATAGAACCAAAAATATTAATCGTAACTGACCCAAGATCAGATTCACAAGCAGTATTAGAATCCAAACAGAACGGTATTCCTGTTGTTGGTTTATGTGATACTGAAAACTTACTTAACAATGTAGATATTGCAATACCAGTTAACAACAAAGGAAGAAAAGCAATAGCATTAGTTTACTGGTTACTCGCACGTGAAGTATTAAGAGCAAGAGGCGACATTGGACCAGAAGACGAATTAGATTACCAATCTGAAGACTTTGAATTAAAATTCTAAATAATAAATAAAATATTATAATTTTTTTCTTCTCAAGATAAAAAAATTATCTTACTATAAAAGTTTAAGAATTATGATTCGTGAACCGGTATTTTCTGGAAAATTCTATCCATCAAATGTAAAACAACTTCTAAACACAATTGAAGATTCATTTACTAGAGAAGATGGTTATGGAAACATCCCAGAATTATCCAGAAGTAAACTTAAAAAACAAGAACTAACTGGAATTATGGTTCCACATGCAGGTTATATTTACTCTGCAGGTGTTGCAAGCCATGCTTACCATGAATTGGTAAATGATGGTTTTCCAGAAACATTCATAATCATAGGTCCTAATCATACAGGTATTGGTAAACCAGTAAGTGTTTATCCTGAAGGAAAATGGTTAACTCCATTAGGTGGAGTTGAAATTGATACAGAATTTGCAAGTAAGCTTATTGAAAATTCAGAATATGCTGAAGCAGATTATACTGCACATATGAATGAACATAGTATTGAGGTACAATTACCTTTATTACAATACTTTTCAAATGATTTTAAAATAGTTCCAATTGTTATGGGAATTCAGGATAAAAATACTGTAAATGATCTTGTAAATAGTATCATAAACACTAAAAATGAGTTAAAAACTAATATATCTATTTTAGCAAGTACTGATTTATCACATTTTAATAATGAAGAAACTGCTAATAAGTTAGATAATATAGTATTAAACCATATTAAAAATATGGACTCTGATAAATTATTTGATAGTGTTAAAAAGGATAATATTACAATGTGTGGTTATGGTCCAGTTATGGTTGCAATATCATATTGTAAAAATATTGGTGAAGGAACTTGTAAGATACTTAAATATTCAACTAGTGGTAATATTACTGGAGATTATCGCAGTGTAGTAGGATATGGGTCTGCTTTATTCAAGTAAGATGGGAAGGAAATTATTTTTTCATATTTAAATATTATATAAAATAGAAAAACAATTAAAAAAAGGGAGAAACATTTTTTCTTCTTCTTTTTTAGATTTTAAGGGATTTATGGAAAAGAAATATTATGGAATCTATAGCTTCTGCACCTGGTAAAACAATATTGTTCGGAGAACATTCAGTTGTATATGGTGAACCAGCTATAGCTGGGGCTGTAAATAAAAGGGCTGTAGTATCTATTAAAAAATCTCTTAATGAAAATACAACTTTACGTTCACGTGATCTTAATTTTGAGGCTATATTGGATACTAAACGAGAGTCATATACTTTAAAATATGGTAAACCTGGTATTATACGTTATATTCTTAATGCATTAAGTAAATTCCATGATCATACTCCTATAGATATTAATTTATCTATTAATATTCCTATAGGTTCTGGTTTAGGTTCATCTGCAGCAGTTACTGTAGCAACATTAGCTGCTTTATTTAAGTATCATAATATTAAGTTTACTAAGGAATCTTTGGCTCATGATGCACATAATGTTGAAGTTGATGTTCAAGGTATGGCTAGTCCTTTAGATACTTTGGTTAGTACTTATGGTGGTTTAATTTATCTTTCTCGTGAGAAAAAACCAATTGTTTTTAAAAATCATTTGAATAGTAATTTTGTTATTGGTTACACTACTAAGTATGGTAATACTGGTAGGATGGTTAGAAATGTTAAGTTATTAAAAGACACATATCCATGTATTGTTGATTCTATTATTGAAAGTATGGGATTTATTGCTAATGATGCACGTATAGCTATATTAAATAATGATGTTGGGAGAATTGGGGAATTAATGAATCTTAATCAAGGTTTATTAGATTCTTTAGGAGTTAATACTCCAGAATTATCTCGTATGATTTACTTAGCACGTCGTTATGGTGCAATAGGTTCTAAAATCACAGGTTCTGGTGGAGGAGGAAGTATTATTGCATTATGTCCTCGAAATGCAGATCGTGTTAGAAAAGCAATAAATAAATTCGATAATACAATTAAGATTAAATTCTCAAAAGATGGTGTATTAACTAAAAAAGGAAGAGCACGTTATAGGAAAAAACGTTATTAATTAAATTTATATTATATTTTTTTTAGGGTAGGGAATATAAGAAAATGATTATTCTAAAAATTGGTGGAAGTATATTAACAAAAAAAGATTCAGTTGAACCTGAAGTAGACTATGATAATTTAAATCGTATAGCTCGTGAGATAGGAGAATCATTAAAACCAGAAAATATTACTGAAGATTTACATGATGGTTTAATACTTATTCATGGTGCAGGTTCATTTGGACATCCTCCTGCAGAAAAATATAAAATAAATGATCCTATAACTGATGAGGATTATCCTTATAAGAAATTAGGATTTGCAGAAATACAAAATCAAGTTAAAAAATTAAACTCAATAATATGTGATGTTTTAATAGAACATAATGTTCCTGTTGTTAGCATACCACCTTCAGCATTTGTTACAACAAATGATAAACGTGTTTATAATTTTAATCTAAAATTAATTAAAAAATATTTAAATGAAGGTTATGTTCCAGTACTTTATGGTGATATTGTACTTGATGAAAAATTAAAAATGGCAATAATTTCTGGAGATCAAGTGTTACAGTACATTTCTAAATTCCTTAACTCAGATAGTATTGTTCTAGGTACTGATGTAGATGGAGTTTATACTAAAAATCCAAAGAAACATGATGATGCCGAATTAATAAATGTTTTAAACAGTTTAGAACAAATAAAATTCCTAGAATCCACAGATAATATTGATGTGACTGGTGGAATGGTTGGTAAAGTAAAAGAACTTTTAAGTTTAACAGATTTTGGTATAGAATCTGTAATTATAAATGCAAACACCCCCGGAATCATATCTGATGTATTACAATCTAAAGACTTTAAAGGAACAATAATAAGAAAAGATTAATAATTATTTTTAATCAATTTATTCAAAAAAAAGAATTATGAAAGTGATGTGATAAAAAAAAGAAGAAAAAAGAATAAAAGAATAAAAGAACAAGAATACAAGAAAAAAAAATAAAAACTTACAAAAAAAATTTTAATAATTTTTTTCTAGAAAAAAAACTGTTTTTATTTATTAATAATAAAAAGTTTTTGTAAAAAAAATTCTAGCATAAAAAAAGAAGAGATTTAAAATAAAAAAAATAAAGATTTGGAAAAATATGATATCTAATAGAAAACTAGAACATCTTAAAATTTGTATGGAAAAAAATGTACAGTACAATAAAAGTACAGGTTTTGAAGATATAGAACTAATACACAAAGCATTACCTGAAATCAATAAAGATGATATTGATTTATCAACAGATGTTTTTGGTAAAAAACTAGATTCTCCATTATTTATAACAGCAATAACTGGAGGACATCCAGATGCTAAGAATATTAATAAAAATTTAGCAATAATTGCTGAAGAAATGAATATTGGATTAGGTATTGGAAGCCAACGTGCAGGTATAGAACATCCAGAACTAGTTGAAACATACTCTGTAACAAGAGAAAATGCTCCAAATGCATTACTATTAGGTAATATTGGGGCTCCGCAAATAGACTTAGCAAATGATGCAGTAAAAATGTTTGATGCAGATATACTTGCAGTACACTTAAATCCTCTACAAGAATCAATACAACCTGAAGGTGATGTTGATAATACAGGATTTTTAGAATATATAAAAGAAATCACAAACACCATAAAAGTACCTGTAATGGCAAAAGAAACAGGTTGCGGTATAAGTGGTGAAGATGCAAAACTATTAGAAAATGCTGGAATCTCTTATATAGATATTGAAGGAGCTGGTGGAACTAGTTGGGCTGCTGTTGAAACCTACCGTGCAGAAGACAAATACCTTGGCGAACTCTTCTGGGACTGGGGAATACCAACTAGCATAAGCACAATTGAAGTAACAAACAATGTAAACATACCAGTAATCTCATCTGGAGGTATAAGAACAGGATTAGATGCAGCTAAAGCAATAGCTACTGGAGCAGATAGTGTGGGAATGGCACTACCAGCACTTAAAAATGCATATCAAGGAACAAAACAATTAAAACAGTTAATAGAAAAATTCAACGAATCCTTAAAAATAGCAATGTTCTTAGTAGGAGCTAAAAATATAGAAGAATTAAAAAACAATACAAACTTAATAATAAAAGGCGAAACACGAGAATGGCTAGAACAAAGAGGAATAAACACAAAAAAATATAGTCAAAGGAGATAAACAACAAAATGGCAATAGAAGTTATCGCAATAGGCGGTTATGAAGAAGTAGGGAAAAACATGACCGCAGTAAAAGTCGGAGAAGAAGTAGTTATATTCGATATGGGAATACACCTCGACCGTATAAATGTACATGAAGACACCGACATAGACAGAATGCACAGTCTTGACCTTATAGAAAGAGGAGTCATACCAGACGACACACTAATGAAAGACGTTGATGGAAAAGTTAAAGGAATAGTATTTACACACGGACACTTAGATCACATAGGTGCAGTTGCAAAACTAGCACACCGTTACAATGCACCTTTAATAGGAACACCATTCACAACCGCATTAATAGAAAACACAATAAAAGGGGAACGTAAATTCAAAGTAAACAATCCAATAAAACCACTAAACCCAGGTGGAAAACTAAAACTATCAAAAAATATAACACTTGAATTTATAAGATCAACCCACAGTATACCACAAGCAATAATAGCAGCATTACACACTCCTGAAGGAGTAATAGTATATGCATTAGATTTTAAATTTGATAACCATCAAAAAATCAGTCCACCTCCAGATTATAATCGTATGAGAGAAATTGGACGAAAAGGAGTTGCATGTTTAATAGTTGAAACAACAAATGCAAGAAACTTTGAACAAGCAAGAACATACTCTGAAAAAATACCAAGAGTAATCCTAGAAGATTTAATGAAACAACCAATGAACGAAAAACATGGAATGATAGTAACAACATTTTCATCACATGTAGAACGTATACAAACAATAGCAGACATTGCAGGAAAAGGACACCGTGAAGTATTATTCCTAGGAAGAAGTATGGAAAGATACTGTGGATTAGCACAAAAAATGGGACTACTTCACCTACCAAAAAATGCAACAATACATGGTCATCCAAAAGCAGTTAACAGAGCATTAGCAAAAGCAGATGACAATCCTGAAAAATACTTATTAGTGACAACTGGACACCAAGGAGAACCAGATGCACTATTACCAAGAATAGCAGCAGATAAAACACCATACACAATCAAACCAGGTGACAATGTCATAATATCTGCAGCAGTTATACCAAATCCAACAAATAAAGCAAATAGACATATGCTAGAAACACGTCTAAAAAGTAAAGGTGCAAGAATATATCCAAATGCCCATGTAAGTGGACACGCAGGAAGAGAAGATCACCGTGACTTTTTACGTATGTTAAAACCAAAACATATAATACCTGCACACGGAGACTTAGATATGTTATCTGCATATGGAATGTTAGCAGAAGAAGAAGGATATCGTATAGGAAAAGATGTTCATATTTTAAGAAATGCACAAGCACAAGTATTCAATAATAAATAAAAATTCTTTTTATGGGGTTTAGATTTTTATGGATAAAGTAACATCAATACTAAAAGAAAACTCAGAAATAATATTTGATACAATAGAAGAAAATTTAAAAGTAATCACACCAGACAGTCTTAAAGATGCTTCAATTTACCTTACTGAAGCTGGAGGTAAAATGTTGCGTCCAAATCTAACATTAATTGTTAGTCAGGCAGTAGGTGGAGATAAAGAATCAACATTAGATACAGCAGCTGCAATAGAATTGATCCATACATTTTCACTTATACATGATGATATTATGGATAAAGATGATATGCGTAGAGGTAAACCTGCAGTTCATAAAGTTTGGGATGAACCTTTAGCTATTCTTGCAGGAGATACACTTTTTAGTAAAGCATTTGAAATGATTATTAATACTTCTGGTGAAAATATTGGTATAGATCAGAAAAATCAGGCTTTAGCAACTGTAGCAGATGCTTGTGTTAAAATTTGTGAAGGTCAAGCTAATGATATGAGTTTTGAAGGTAATTTCCAAGTAAAAGAAGAAGAATATATGGAAATGATTTTCAAAAAGACTGCTGCTTTAATAGCTGCTGCAACAAAGGCTGGTGCTATTATTGGTGGTGCTGATTCTAATATTATTAATGCTATGTATGAGTATGGTCGTCTTATAGGTTTAGCATTCCAGATACAGGATGATTATCTTGATGTTATAAGTACTGAAGAGGATCTTGGTAAGCCTGTAGGTAGTGATATTGTAGAAGGTAAAATGACTTTGATGGTTGTTAGAACTTTAAGTCAAGCTGATGATACTGATAGTGCTCGTTTAGTAAGTATTCTTGAAAATCCTAATTCATCTCAAAGTGAGGTAGATGAAGCAATAGATTTATTCAATAAATATGGAAGCATTGAATATGCTCAAAATGTTGCACAAGAAAATGTGGATGAAGCTAAAAAACTAGTTGAATTATTACCTGACTCTGAAGCTAAACAGTCACTTCAACTAATAGCAGACTTCGTACTAAAAAGAAAATCCTAAAAAAAATAAAGAAAAACAAAAAATAATTAAATTTAAATAATTAACAAAATAAAACCTAAAAACGAATAAAAAAAAATAATAATAAAAAAATGGTGATAAAAAATGGATATACCAAAAAATATACAAGAACAATTAAACCAATTCCAACAACTCCAACAACAAGCACAAACAATAACAATACAAAAAAACAACAACGACATACAAATACACGAAGCACAAGCAGCACTCGACGAACTAAACAAAACAGATGAAAACGCAGACGTATACAAAACCGCAGGAAACATCCTAATAAAAGTAGAATACAACACAATAAAAGAAGAACTCGAAGACAAAATAGAAACCTACAAACTAAGACAACAAACAATGACACGCCAAGAAGAAAGAGTAATGAAAAAACTACAAGAAATGCAAAAAAGCATTGAAAAAGCAATGCAAGGCGCACAACAACCAAACACACAACAATAAAAAAAGAAAAAAAAACAAATTTTTTTCTTTAAAAAAACTCTTCTTTTTTCCAAAAAAAAATAAAATAAAATAAAAACCTATTTTTTCACATAAAATATATTATAAAAAAAACTATTTCTAAAAAAAAATAAAAAAACATGATTGCTTATGAAAAAACTAAAAACACTAACAGAAGACAACCTAAACGACATATCCAACTTCCTATCCAACGAAATAAACAAAGAAATATCACACATAATATCCAATAAAGAAATCATCAACCTAGAAGTCAATATAGAAACCACATTCGACGACGAAGACAAAACACTAGACGTAGATGCAGATGTTAACGTAGAAACAGACGGACTAAGAGACATACCAGAAGAAACAATACAAGAAGCAATCGACAGAGCATACAAAAAACTAGACAACTACATAGATGCCCACTACAAAGAATAAAAAAAACAATAAAAAAAGAGCATCAATCATGTTTGAAATAATACCCGTCCTAGACTTAAAAGAAAACACAGCAGTCACAGGAAAATCAGGACAACGTGACACATACAAACCACTACAAACAATATTCTCACACAACTCAGACCCATTTGAAATATGCAACTCACTAAAAATGAACAATGCACAAAGAGTATACATAGCAGATCTAGACCTAATAGAAGAAAAAGGAAACAACCTAAACATAATAAAACACATCAACTTCATAATACCAGTAATACTCGATGCAGGAGTAAAAAACTACGAAACATTCAAATTCTTCCTAGAATATGCAAATAAAATAATAATAGCAACAGAAACACTAGAAAGCATAGAAGAACTAGAGAAAATATTCAAAAACTTCCCACCAGAGCGAATAATAATAAGCGTAGATATTAAAAACAACCAACTATACTCAAAAAACCTAAACCTAAACCTAAACGAATTCTGCCAAATCCTTAAAAAATACAATCCAAGCGAAATAATACTACTAGACATATCAAATGTAGGAACAGGAAAAGGATTCAACGAAGAACTACTAAACAAATTCAAAGAATTCGAAGATAAAATAATAATCGGTGGCGGAATAAACCTAAAAAACCTTGCAGAACTAAAAAAACAAGGACTAAAAAAAGCACTAATAGGAACAAGCTTACATAGTGGCGAAATAAGACTATAAAAATTTTTATACTTTATCTAAAAAATCATTAACCAAATAAGAAAAAACACTCATATCAGACTCAGGTTCACTAATATCTTTTTTTCCAAACCATTTAGCATCAATAATCTCATCACCATCAACATTTATACTACCATAATCATATTCAGCTTTAAATGCCAACATCAAAGAATTAGGAAATGGCCATGACTGACTTTTAACATACTCTAAATTTTTAATATGTAAACCAACCTCTTCTAAAACCTCACGATGCACAGCCTCTTCTATACTCTCACCAGCTTCAACAAAACCAGCAATTAAACTATACTTACCAGAATGACGACTATGCTTAGCCATTAAAAGTTTATCATTCTTTCTTATAGCAACAATAATCGCAGGAGCTATACGAGTATAATGTACCTGCCCACAATTAGGACATTTTAACATCATATCCTTATCATCAATAATATTTTTAGTTCCACAAGCACCACAATACTGATAAGATTTATACCAATCACACACAAGCACAGCACGTCTAGCCATCAAATATAAATCAGGATTCCTATCATAAACCTCATATAATGAACAAAAACCACTCTCATCATCATTACTAGTATAAACTGTAAAACAAGGTTTATTCATATATTTTCCAATATATAAACTAAAATCAGTATTAAATCCAATATCTTCTATAAAATTAGGAACATTACCTTCTTTTAAGTATAATTCTCTATTTTTATTAAAAATAAAATAATAAGATTTAAGATTAGTTTCATAATCTTCTTTAAAATCTATTTCATAATCTTCATAAAGGGATTTATCTATTGTCATTTAACTAAAAAAAGAATAATTTAATTTGTATTTTTTTTATAATTTTAAATCATATATGGTATTACTATAAATGGCAGTATTCCTGCTATAAAAAACAATATTATGCCTAATACAGTTAATGGTCTTTTACGTTCCATTATTCCACTTATTAGGAGTATAACTCCAAAAAATCCTAAAATTACTGGTAATATATGTGTAAATATTAAAATTCCAGATGCCATTATTATATAACCCTTTAAACTATATTCTTATTTATTATTTTTATAAATTTAAATATATAACATATTCGATAAAAAAAATATCCTTATAAAATTTTTTTTAACGATAGGTTGTGCGAAAATATAAAAGGTTTAATCTACTTTAAAAAAACATACGTAAAAGGGGGTGATATGTAATTAAACACAACCTATCTTTTATAGAATATCTAAGTTATAATATTTAAATCTTATTCCAAAAAAAATATTATAGTTTCTAAGAGTTATATCTCAGAAAGACAGGTTTTTTTATAAATAATTCATTCAATACCTTTTACTTTATCAAAATCAGAATCATAATAAACAATTCTATTTATATTGTTCAGGCATAGTCTTTAATATGCTAAAATCCATTTCTAATTAGAGAATAATATAATAATTATCAAGGAATATTATTGGAATCAACTTCTATCATATGCAGTTTTTTTCAGTTTTAAGCTATCAGTTTGTGTTGGTGAATGCACTAAACCAGATAATTCCTCTAATATTGTATCTCCCTCAGGTTTATCATGATCCAACATATTACTTATATTATTTTGAGTTATTATTTCTGATGTATCTTCTTCCTCTTTTAGTTTAAGCATTTCAGGTATTTCAAAATCACTATTTAAATTTTCTAAATTATTTTTAGATTTTATGTTTGTTTGTTTTTCTATATCTTCAATATTTATTATTGTATTTAGACTATTATCTCTTTTTAAACCATATAACAAATATCTATTTGCTAATTCTTTTTGCGTTACCCCTAATTCAATGCTTTTTAATTTTAATTGTTGTTTTATATCACTACTGATTCTTATTGTTGTATCCATATAAAACACCTTTACCTAATTAATCATATTTTACAATATTCATTGTATTATTTAGAGATTAGTATATTTTCCTACAAGTCTTTTTTGTTTTTAATAATGGAAGATAAAAGAAAAAAATTAAAAAAACACTTTAGGATTAATAATTAAAATAACTATGGATAAGCATTTATTAGAATAATTAAACATATAAAAAGTTAAGAAAAGAAACTTAAAAAAATTTTTATAGGAGAGTTTTATTGTTTTGATTAAAAAAAGAATACTGGCAGTATTACTATTCCTACTTATAATAGGATTAAATGCAGTATCTGCAGAAAATGACACATTAAACCTTAATAATGCAGATACTGGAACATTTTCAGAACTAAGTAATGAAATATCATATGAAGACACTCAAGTAGACTTATATAAAAATTATAAATACGATCCAACAATAGATACAGATGATAAATTTGATCTTGTTCCATGTGTATTCCTGGGAGGAGCTAATAATCTAACAATTGATGGTCATGGACACACAATCGATGGATCTAATCAAGTAGGATTCCTATACCTTGGATATACTGGAGATAATATAGTTAACCCATGTAATATCGTATTAAAAAATATTAACTTCATAAATGGGAATAATACAGCAACTTACATGGAAGATGGGCAAATATGGTGCGAAAGTTATGGGGCAATAACAATAATAAATGGTGTTAAAGCACAATTCATCAATTGTACATTTGAAAATAATAATGCATATGATAATGGAGGAATAATTTATATAAACAATTATTCTGACATGTTAAACACTCAAAGTACTGATGCAACACCAGAAGTCAGTTTTGAATACTGTAACTTCATAAATAACTATGCACTAAACAATGGTGGAGCAATTTATAATAATAATGGAAAAATAACCATAACAAATTCTAATTTCACAAATAACCAAGCAAACATGGGCTCAACATTATATAATAATAAAGGTTTAGTCAGAATAAACAACAGTACAATAACAAATAACAAAGGAGAAACCGCAATAGAAAATAATGGGCAGATAACAATAAACAACTCAATAATATCAAACAACCAATATGCACTTACAAATGGAAGAATAGAACCAGGTAGCACAATAAACATAACTCACTCAATATTAGAAAACAACACCATAGCAGCATACAATTATGGCTTAAACAATTTAGGTCA
This sequence comes from uncultured Methanobacteriaceae archaeon, assembly GCA_964431035.1. Classification (GTDB taxonomy): domain Archaea; phylum Methanobacteriota; class Methanobacteria; order Methanobacteriales; family Methanobacteriaceae; genus Methanobrevibacter_A. The sequence continues at coordinate 14,075 of CAYSIF010000025.1, forward strand.
AAACACAATCAACCTAGAATACAACTCAATCGTAAACAACAATATAAACCTAATTAATGCAGGAAACAACTTATATGGAAAAATCAATGCAAAATACAACTGGTGGGGAACAAACCAAGGAGATACAAAATCAACAGGATCAAACATCAACAACACAAATTATGCAATACTAACTGTAGCACCGCTAACAAGTAGAATGGAAGAAACACGAGTAATAGTGGACCTCACATACTCCTTAAACAATGGAGAATATGTAAAAATCCCAGAACTAATGCCAACACGAACAATAAACTACACAAGCTCTAATAAAAACGGACAATTCACAATGATAAACAACCAATTAATCGGAACAGTAAGCTCAATATACAAAGCAAACCAAGAACCTGCAACACTAACAATAAAAGTAGATAACCAAGAATCAAACATCCAAATAAACATAACAAACAATAACACCACACCAATAAACGACACTAACACAACCCCAATAAATCCACCAATAAACAATACAAACACCACTCCAATAAACCCTCCAACAAACAATACCAATGACACTACAAATACTACAGAAGATAACAACACCAACAATACACAAGATAATACAATAAACACTAAAATAGAAGCAGAAAACCTAACAAAAAACTACAAAACAGACACACCATTTAAAGGAAAACTACTAGACTCAAACAACAACCCAATAATAGGACACCACATAGACCTAAAACTAATAAGAACAACAAACAACCAAAACAAAATATATGATGTAGTAACAGACTACAACGGAGAATTCATACTACCAATAAACTTAGCACCAGGAACATACTCAGCAGAAATAACCTACCACGGACTAACAATAAATGATAAAACATACACACTAGCAAACCACACCTCAGCAATAATAGTACAACAAGAATCAGACAACAGAACAGATACCATAATAACAACAACACAATTTATAGAACCATACGGTGCAGGAAAAAGCTTCTCAGGATACCTACAAGACACTAACAACAACCCAATACTAGGACACCACATAAAAGTAAAACTAACAAGACTAACATCAGGAGCAAGCAAAACATACGACGCAGTAACAGACTACACAGGACAATTCCTATTAACAATAAACCTCGCAAGAGGAGAATACACAGCACAATGCACATACGATGGAACAGACCAATACAAACCATCAACTGCAACAAACACACTAACAATCTACTAAAAAAAATTATAATATGCAAACACAAGGCGTAAAATCAATACTCGGAAACCCAAAAAAAGCACTAATAAAACTATCAACACCCTTAATAATATCACTATTCATAACTAGCCTATACAATCTAATAGACACATTCTGGGTATCTGGTTTAGGAGCCGAAGCACTAGCAGGAGTAGGATACATAAACCCCATATTCATAGCATTAGTAGGAGTAGGAAACGGACTAGGAGCAGGAGCATCATCAGCAATCTCCAAATACATAGGAGAAAAAAACAAAAACAAAGCAGATAACGGAAGCATACACACACTAATAATAACAATAATCACATCAATAATAACAACAATGCTCCTACTAATACTACTAAAACCCATACTCCAAATCCTCGGAGCAGGAAATACAATAAAATACTCACTAGAATATGGAACAATACTAATAATAGGATCCATATTAATAATATCCTCAAACTCAATATACGGGATACTAAGAAGCGAAGGCGATGCACAAAGACCAATGTATGCAATGATAATTGCAGCAATCATAAACATAATAATAGATCCCATCCTAATATACACACTAAAATTAGGAGTTAAAGGAGCAGCAATAGCAACACTAATATCCCTACTAATAGTAAACATAATACTCCTATACTGGTTCTACATTAAAAAAGACACATACCTAAAACCAACACTAGAAAACTTCAAATTCAATAAAAAAATAAGCAAAGACATAATAAAAGTAGGATTACCAGCAAGCCTAGAACTAATAAACAATGCAATCTTCGCAGCACTATTCTCACTACTACTCACCATAGTAGCAGGAACAGATGCAGTAGCAATATACTCAACAGGATGGAAAATAGTAACAATAAGCACCACACCAATACTAGCAGTAGCAACAGCACTAATATCAGTAATAGCAGCAAACTACGGAGCACAAAAATACGAAAACATAAAAATAGCACACAGATACTCAATGAAAATATCAATAATACTTGGAATAATTGCAGCAATCATAATATACCTTCTTGCACCACAAATAGCACAAATATTCACAAGTACAGGTACAAGCACACGACTAACAACACAACTAACACTATTTTTATCATGCATAATACTATTCTTCCCAACAATGGGATTTGGATGCACATCAACCTACGTATTCCAAGGACTAGGAAAAGGAATAACAGCAATGTTCCAAACAATACTCAGAGAAACAATATTCACACTATTTTTCGCAATAACACTAGCAATAACATTACACTATGGAGAATACGGAGCATGGTGGGGAATAATACTTGGAGAACTAGTCGTAAACACAATAACAATGATCTGGGCAGACACAACAATAAAAAAAATTAATAAAAAAAGAAGAAAAAAATATAAAAAATTTATAAATTTATACCTTTATACTCTAATAAAGAAAGCATCATATTATAAGAAGTACTAACACTACCTGCACGTATAGTACCATGAGGAGTTAAAACTTCACAAGTAACCGCAGGAATACCATTCAAATTACAAACATCCTCAACAGCACCATCATACTCCACACCAGCACGAGAATAAATAAGACTTGAAACACCAGTATCCTCAGATATATACTTTGCAATAACACTACTTTCAACTATCGGACTATAAGTACCCATAGCCACATCTTTTCCAGGATCACCACCTGGACGAGTACAATGGAAATCACCCATAACACTACAACCAAGACTACTAGTAAGTTTAACAAGATTATTACTCAAACTACCATCAACATTAGCAACACTATTCAAATTAACACCATTAAAATAACGAGTACTAGTACTACCAGTATAAGGACATAAATCACAAATAACATAAACAGTACCATTAATATCCTCTTGAGGAATAGTACTTAACTTATCAATAAGATAAAAAGTCGCAGCAATAGAAGACAACTCATTACCATGAACACCCGCATTAATCATAACACTAGGCCCATCCCCATTTCCAAAACTCAACAAAACAGTACCTTTATTACACTCATCTAAAACCTTACTTGTTAAAGTAGTACTTGGAATATTACTCATAAGAACACTATTCTTTCTTAAATCCCCACCACTATTCCAACTAAGCAAAGTTAAACTATAATCGCCTAAACTCTCACTAACACCACCTTTATAAAAGATACTAGTATCAACAACCAAACTAGCAGGCATAAAACCATAATCCCTATAATAATTTAAAAACTCAGCAAGAATATAAGCATAATTCTCATAAGACAAAGTCCCTAAACCATTACTAGAATCATAACCAGATAACCTTAAATTAGAACCAATAAAATTAAACAAACGACTAGCTAAACCAACCACACCATCCTTACTTAAACTACCTTTAACACTACTAACAGGAGTACTACTTGGCAAAGAAACATTAAGAACAGTCAAATCACCACTAACACCATTATTCACATTAACAACAGCTTGACTTAAAAGATAAATAAAATTCTCAACACTAATATAAGCAGAATTCAACTCTAAATTCCTAGGTAATGAACCATTAAAACGAACATAATCAACAAGCTTAACAGCACCACCAATAACATCCCCTAAACTAACACTACCACTAGTAATAAAACCTTTCTCACGACTAACAACAATACTATTCAAAACACTTTTAGCAGAAGAATAATACAAACCAGACACATTCAAACCATAAAAACTAGATAAAGCAGTATAATAACCAGGAGCTAAATTAATCTGTAAATTATACAAACCAGTATAATCAGTAACAGTATCATAAACCTTACTAGCACCACTAGACAAACGAGTAAGATTCAAAGCAATATGCATACCAGGAATACCTTTACCATAAACATCATACAAAACACCAGTAAAATCCCTACCTTCACCATAAACCTCACTAAAATCCTCAGCAACAATATAAGAAGAATCACTACTCAAAATAGAAACAGTATTAAATAAAAAAACACCACCATACTCACAACGAACACCATACTCACCAACACCAAGACCAACAGGTAAAAAACCAACACCCTCAGCATTAGTCTCAACATTATAAACCCTACTCAAACCACCACTATTAGACAAATTAACACTAACATTAACACCACCAACAGGACTACCACCACTATAAACACTCACATTAAAAGGAGTACTATCACCATAAACCTTAGTCAAATTATCAGCAACAAGACTAACAACCCCACTACCATCATCTACATCAGCACTATAAACACAAGACAATGAAAAAAACACTACAAAAAACAAAATAAACAACCTTAAAAAATTAAACTTATAATCTACTAAAATAAATAAAACTTCCCATAAAAATTTTTTTTTAATAATCATGCTTATTTTTAACCTATTATCCTATTTATTAATTATTATAAAAATTTTATAATATGTATAATGAATTATTCTACAAATTCTGTAAAGAAAGAAACATAAAAAACAGTACAATGAAAGGTTATGAATCTGCATTAAACAAATACTCAAGATTCTGCAGAAAATCACTTAATGATTTATTAAAAGAAGCAAACAAAGAAGAACAAAAAGCAATACCCTTAAAAGAACGCAAAATCAAAAAAAGATTAATAAAATACAGACAACACCTACTAAACAGTGAAATGTCACCAAACACTGTAAGAACATACTTCTCAAAAGTAAAAACATTCTACAAACACTATGAAATCGAAATGCCAATAATACCAGACGCAAAATACAACAACACCTACGAAACAAACTACCTAGACCTACCTACAAAAAAACACATACGAGAAGTACTAGACATAGTAACAATAGACCTAAAAGCAATAATACTATTCATGAGCTCATCAGGAACAGCAAAAGCAGAAACACTAAGCCTAACAGTAAAACAATTCATCGAAGGCACAAAAGAATACCACAACGGAGGATCAATAGAAAACATACTCAACACACTAGAAAACAAAACAGAAATCATCCCAACATTCTACCTAAAACGTATCAAAACAGACAAATACTACTATACATTCTGCTCACCAGAAGCAAGCCAGTATATCATAGCATACCTAAAAACAAGACCAAATTTAAAAGCTGAAGACCCATTATTTGACTTCTCAGACTCACTACTAATATCAAAATTCCAAGATATAAACGACAGAATGGGATGGGGATTCAAAGGCAATTACAGATTCTTCCGCTCCCACACACTACGCAAATTCCACGCAAGCAACATAGGATTAATCGCAGAATACGTAGACTCACTACAAGGCAGAAGCAAAAACGAAGTCCACGAAACATATATAAAAACCAACCCAGATAAACTAAAACAAATCTATAAATCAGCAATGAAAAACATTCTAATATACAATAATGATGATTACAAAGAGATAAAACAAGAATTCACAATAGTAATCAATGTCTTCCTATCAGGCAAAGAATACAACATCATATAAACCATATTAAATAATATTGATAGGAAAAAATACAAAATATATACTATTCTTTCATTTCACAATATTTAAACTAAACAAGATTTTTTTTGGGGATGATAATACGAATGAAACAATCACATTTAATAAAGAAAAATTTAAAGAAACAATACACAATTTAGGTTAATGTTATTAGTTTAGAGTAGGTGAAATAATTTTATAAATTAATTGTTGTTAGTATTATATTTTTATATAATAAATTATAAATCTATTAATCTAAATAACCAGTATAAATTTTTATCTATCATGGACTGGGGTATGTTAAAATTATGGATTTTTTAATCTGAATGATTTTAATACTCCTTTTATAGGGAGTGAATATGCAAATGTTAGGATATTTTTTATTATTCTTACTCTATTTAGGGATAAGTATAATTGAATTATTGATAGCATTTGGGTATTTGTAAATAGACAGATGAATTTATAGTTTAATTGGGGGCAATGTAGTTTTAAGTTTTTAGATATAAACCAATTTGTGAGAGGGTTGGTTTATAATGGAATTTTATTGGTTTTTATGATTGTTTATCAATTAAACTTTTTTTATGTAAAGTTTTATATAATATAAGGAATATAATTGTTATTACATCATGGTTTTTTGTATGATGTCTCTTCATCTGTAAAAAACCAGTTTTTGATAGATAAATTATATTGATAAGAATTCTCTCACTTTTATATTCTTGTCAATAATTTTTTTTTAATTTCTAATCATTACCTTATTTTTTGTTTTAATTTATAAGAGTCTGTAAATTTATATAAGTACACTCTGTAAAATTTTATATTATATTTGGATATAATTGTTATAATATCATAGTTTTTGATACGATTTTTTCATTTAGGTTAAAAACATGACAACAAAAGCATTAATAAACCCTGCAATGATGTTATGGGCTAGAAAATATGCAGGTTTTATAGGAGAATATGAAGAAAAATTACCAGGTTATATTAAAAAATATTATGAATCTTGGGAGAATGGAGATAAAAGCCCAACATGGGATCAGTTACGAAAAGTCAGTAAAAAATATAATGTGCCAACTGCATTTTTTTTCATGGATACAATACCTACTTTTGATGACTTACCTGAATTAATTAATTATAGGGCATTTAATGGGGATGATTATAAAAATAAATCTCCAGATTTAATCAAAGAAATACGAAATTCTGAAAATAGACGAGAAAATTATTTAGATTTAATGTTTGAGTTAGATGAGGAAGTGCCATATTTTGAAAAAGTAGAATCTTCTTCAGATAAACTTTATATTGCAAATTATATTCGAAAAAAGTTAGATATTAATCTGGTTGAACAAAAAAAGTGGATTAAGAAAAATAACTCACTTGATAAGACATTATAATTTTTTAAATAATTGGAAGAAAGTTGTAACAGAAAAATTAGGAATCTTAATCTTTGAAACAAAGGGAGTGCCTATAGAAGAAATGAGGGGATTATCTATCTTTCATGAAGAAGTACCAATAATACTTTTAAATGGAAAAGATAGTGTTAATGGTAGAATATTTTCATTATTCCATGAATTAACTCATTTACTCTTGGGTGAAAGTGCTATTTGTGATAATGATGAAAATATTAAAGAAGAAATTTTCTGTAATGCTGTTGCAGGAGAATTTTTAGTTCCAGAAGATGATTTAAACAATAATATAAATGAAAATATCTCCTTATCTTTAGATTTATTAATTAATCTTGCTGATTTATATGGGGTTAGTGCTCAAGTGGTTTTAAGACGATTATACGATACTAACAATATCAGTAAAAAGGATTTCATTTCTCAATTTGAAAATTTTGATGAATATTCTAGTTTAAAATGTGATGGGGGCAATTATTTTAATAATATGCTCAAATATAATAGCGAATCTTATTGTGCTCGAGTATTAGAAGCTTATGAAAATGGTATCATTACTTCAGGCGAGTTTTCTAGATTCACATCATTAAAAAAGAGATTTATCCCAGAATTACAAAAAAGAGTATATGGGGTAGAACAGTGAAAAAATATGTCTTTGATTCTTTCGTCATTATTGTATCTAGAAGACATATTTCCTAAAGATATTTTATTTTACTATGTGTTATTTTTTATGTTTTTTTGTGGGTGATACTTTTGTTAGTAAAAAGTATCATTTTAGTAATACTTTGATGCTGTTTAGTATCCTCTTACAAGATATAGTTGTTAAAAAAATTATACTCATATTACTTTTCAAATGCTCGCATAAAGTAAATTTTATATAAACAACAAAAAGAGGATATATTATGATGAATGACTCCGATTTATTAGAGCAATTCCAAAAAGAACGAAGACTCAAACCGAAAACATTAGAAACATATAAAAATACTGTGAAAAATTACACAACATTTATGAACAAAACAATGGTTGAGTTAATTGAAGAAGCGGAATTGGAAGAAGAACAAGGTATAAGATGGATTAAAAGAAAGTTACGGCAAAGATTAATTGATTACCGTGTGCATTTGCTTGACACTATGAAACTAACAACTGTAAAAACATATTTCAATAGATTAAAAACAGTATATCGGCATTTTGGTATTGAAATACATGAATTGCCACAAGTAAGTACAAAAGATGCGAATATAAGTAAACAAATAACTTATGATGAATTAATTACTAAAAATGAAATAAGAGACGCTGTGAAAATAACTAAACCAGTATATCGAGCAGTTATACTTTTTATGTTGAGTAGTGGTTGTGCAAGAGCAGAAACATTATCATTAACCATTCAGGATTTCATAGACAGCCTGCAAGAATACACCACACAACAAGACATACATAAAATATTAAATGAATTAAATAATCGTAATGATATTGTACCTACTTGGAAATTGCGAAGAATAAAAACTAACAAATATTATTATACATTCTGCAGTCCAGAAGCGGTACAATATATTTTTAGTTATCTTAGAAGTACTGATAGAGAACTAAAAAATGATGAACCTTTATTCAAATTAGATGATACTCATTTAGTTAGAGTTTTTGAGAAAATCAACAGCCAATTAAATTTCGGTAAGGCAGGAACATATAATCGTTTTAGAACACATAACCTTCGTAAGTTTCATGCTAGTAATTTAAGTAAAGGTGAACACCCATTAACGCCTGATGAGATAGATAGTATTCAAGGTCGGAGTAAAGATAATGTTCGTTCTTCATATTTTTTTGAGGATCCAGAATTTTTAAAAAGTAAGTATATTCAAAATTTAGAACAAGTTACTATCACCCAAGAAGTTGAAAAAATTAGTGTTGATAATCCTGAAGTGATTAGGATAAAAAAAGAAAAAGAGGTATTGGAAGGTAAATTAGATACTTTGCAGGATAGTATGAATGAGCAGATTAATAATGCTGTTAAGGTTCAGATTGAAGAAAATATGAATCGTAATAATATTGTGGAATTATTGAAGAAAAACAATATATTATAAGTCATATATACATTAATATAATATTTTATTAAAGGTTTTGATATTATGGGTTTATTTAGAAAAACAAGACAACAGAAATTAGAGAAATATCGAGAGGGGATAAGGTGTAATTTTGTAATTGGTGAAACAGTAGGGAGTAACTATGGTGCAGGTACTCGTATGGCTGCAACTGCTACATTCGGGCTTATTGGTTTAGCAGCTACTAGTGGAACTGGAGTACAAGAAATAAAAGTAATAGGTAGAATTAGATTAGCTCAGAAAGGTGTGGTGTTATATTCGAAGGATATTGGTGAAATCCGAATACCTTATTCAGATATTGTTAGATGTGAAAAATCTCTTATTAGTGGTAAAGGTATAATATTGACAAGTGGAGAAAAGATAAAAGCAGCTCCACAGGATATTGAAATTTTTGATATTATTAATGAGCGTGCTTGTGGACAGGTTGAAGCTGGCTGGTAAAATCTTTTAATTTTTTCTTTTTTTTCTTTTTGTTTTTGTTTAGTGTTTGTGTGTTTTTGTTGAACAGTGTTTTTTTATTGTCGGTGTTTTTTCTGTGAGGTTGTGTTTTTGTTTAGTGTTTTTTGTTTTGTTTTGTGTTTTTGTTTATTTTTTCTTTTTTTTGTG
>CAYSIF010000026.1:0-23720 GCA_964431035.1 uncultured Methanobacteriaceae archaeon
TAAAATAGTTGAGTAATTAAATAAACAATCTCACACTATTTTATTCATTTAATAAAATAAATTTTGAATATTATGAAGTTTGAAAATCAGATTTATTAAGTTCATATTAATTATGTATATGAAAATTTTAATTTTACTGTTTTATACATATCAAACTTATTTTTTTTAAAAATAATACTGGATAGTAATATTGAAGTTAAAATATAAATTCCAGTCTTTTAACTTCAAACTATCCAATTATCAATATTAAAGAGGTTATCCCTTTAATTATTCTTGTACACATTAATTTATTATAATTTTTAGTTATATATTTTTTCTATAGATTCATCATCTTCTAAATAATGCTTTTAGTTACTGTATTAAAATATTGGGTGGGGTGTTTAAATAATTAACAGATCGTTATTGTGTTATTCTTTTTATTTTATCATTTATTAATTGTAAAACATATTTGTTTGTTTCTGTTTCACTTAATTTTCTTAATTCTTTTATTGTGTTTATTTTTTTAACTGCTGCATGTCTTACTTCCCAGTCTGGATCGGTTGTTGCTATTTTTTTAATTATTTCTTGGTTTTTTATTTTATTTGTTGCTTCTAGTCTTGTTTCTGGGTATTGTGAGTTTAGGCTTAAGTCTTCGAGAACTTTTTTTGTTGTTATTTTTTGTGTTGCTTGTACTCTTATATTTTTATATTTTGGGTTTTCTGCAAGTTCTATGTAACTTGTTATGTCTTTTAGTTTTTGGAATGCTTCTTTGCTTGTGTTTTCATAGTCTGTGTTTATTGTTATTTGTTTTAGTATGGTTTCGTCATCTATTTTTTTTAAGGCTTTGTTTCTTAGTTTTTCTGATGTGTTTTCTGTTGCTATTTTTTCTAGTGTGTTTATATCTGTTATGTTATCTATTGCTAGTTTTTGGCAGTATGGGTCTGTTTCTTTTTTGAGTATTTCTTTTAGTGTTTCTTGGTTTTCTATTTTTTTTATTGCTTCTGCTCTTATGAATTTGTCTTGGTGGTTTTTTCCTATGTATTCGAGTAGTGGAGGGTTTTCTATTTTTTGTATTATTGCTGTGTTTACTGATTTGTCTGTGTTGTTTTTTAGGATTTTTGCTAGTGTTTCTTGGTTTTCTAGTTTTTCTATTGCTGCTATTTGTAGTTCTGTGTTTTCTGTTTCTAGGACTATTTTTTCTATTATTTCTTGTTCGGTGTCTGGTATTTGTTTTAGTGCTGTTATTTTTACATTTGTGTTTTCATCGTTTTTTATTATGTTGGTTAGTGTGTCTATTTTGTGTATGTGTGTTATTACTTCTGCTCTTATGTTTTTGTCTGGATTGTTTTCTGCTATTTTTCTGTATATTCCTTCGTCTTTTGTTTCTATTTTGTCTAATGCTTTTAGGATTATGTTTTTGTTTTTTGATTCTAGTGCTATTTTTTCTAGGTTTCTTTGTGAGTCTATTTTTTTTAGGGCTATGTTTTGTACGTGTTTGTCTTTTGCATTTATTGCTATGTCTGCTAGTATTTCATTATCATCTATGTTGGATACTGCTACTTCTCTTCTTTTTCTGTTTTTGTCGTTTTTTGCTACTTCTGCTAGTGCTCTTTTTTCGTCTCCGAGTAGTGTCCATGCTAGCATTCTGGTGTCTGTGTATTTACTGTTTTCTGCTACATCGTGTAGTATGTCTGGTTTTTCTATCCTGTTTACTGCTATGGTTCTTACTTTTTTGTCTTTGAATTCATTACTTATTGCTGCTAGTTCGTATTGGTCTTGTATGTTCATTACTGAGGCTATTCTTACATTTAGGTCGTTACTTGTTTCTGCTAGTTCTTTTAGGATTTTGTTTCCGTGTTCTTTTTTCTTTTGTGTTTCTGTTTTTTCAGGTGTTTCTTCTTTTTTATCTTTTTTTAGAAAGTCAAATAGTCCCATTTTTTTCATAACCCATTATTTATTTTTTTTATATTGTTATTTTATTATTTAGTAAGGATTCTTCACTATTTTCTAGTATTTTTCCATCTAGTACTTCTATTATTCTGTCTGCTAGTTTTGCTACGTTCATGTCGTGTGTTACTAGTATTAGTGTTACTTCTTTTTCTTTGTTTAGTGTGTGTAGTTTTTCTAAGATTTTGGTACTGTTTTTTGAGTCAAGTGATCCTGTTGGTTCGTCTGCAAGTATTATTTGTGGATTGTTTGCAAAGCTTCTTGCTATTGCAACACGTTGACGTTCACCACCAGATAATTGGTTAGGTTTCATTTTGCTTTTATCTTTTAAGCCTACATCATCTAATAATTGTAATGCTCTTTCTCTTTGTTCTTTGCTACTTATTTTTTGTGTGTACATTGGTATTTCAACGTTTTCTACAACACTTAGGTTTGGTATTAGATTATGTAATTGGAATATGAATCCTACTTTTTCTGAACGGAATTTGTTTAGTTTTTTACTTTCTTTTATATTTTCTCCATCTATTATTATGTTTCCACTATCTGGTATGTCTAGTGCTCCAAGCATATGAAGTAGTGTTGATTTTCCACTTCCTGATGGTCCGATTATTGCAACAAATTCTCCTTTTTCTATTGTGAGGTTTATTCCATTTAATGCTTTAACGTTTCCTTTTTCATATGTTTTAACTAGATTTTCTACTTTAACAATTTCTGTCATATAAAAATCAACCTCATTCATATCTTAATGCTTCTGTTGGTGGTAGTTTAACTGCTTTTATTGCTGGGTATAATCCTCCAACTAATCCTACGACTATTGCTACTATGAATCCTTCAACAAATGTGCTTATTGTAAATACTGGTGTTAATGATAGTATATTTAGTATGCTTAATCCTTCAACTGCAATTACTCCAAGTATTGATCCAATTATTGCAGAGGTTACTGTGATAACAATTGATTCACCCATAATCATTGTTAATATTTTCTTACTACTCCATCCAACTGCTTTTAACACTCCAATTTCTCGTGTTCTTTCCATAACACTCATTAGCATAGTGTTAATTATTCCTAAACCGCCAATAACGATTGCAAGTAAACTAATAGCCCATGAAGCACTATTTAACATATTAATAACATCTTGCATAGCAGCAATATCTGAAACTGAAGAAATAGTGGTTACATTTTCACCATAAGTATCATTAATATACTTAGTAACAGTATCTACCTCTACACCTTTATCTACTTTAACATAAATCATAGAAACATTACCTTCAGCATCACCAATCTCCTGAGCATTCTCTATACTTGTGTAAGCACCTTGGTCTTGATTTGTATCTCCACTTTCACTTATACCAACAATTTTAAATGTTTTATCTTGAATTGTAATATTGTCTCCAACAGTCTTATTTAAACTTTCAGATGTTAGTTTACCAAGAATAATTTCACTACTATTATCAGTATATGCTCTACCTTGTGTTATTGTAGATTCTGCAAAAGTTAAATCCTCTGGATTTATTCCAATAATAACAATTTGGTCATGTGTTCCTTTAATAGCTGCAAATGTATTATATATTCCAGAAGTCTGATTAACACCTGGAACATTACTTATAATTTCAGTCCAATTCTCACTTAAAGGCACGGCACCAAAGGATGCGAATTGATTAGTCGACATAACTTCATCATTATTATCAGGATTTCCTGCTACTGTAAAATCAGATCCTCCTGCATGTAATGTTTCATCAACACCTACAACCATTCCTTCAGTCATTGCACCTAATGCAACAATTGTTGCTATTCCAATACCAATTCCAATAATTGCAAGTATTGCACGTGATTTACTTCTAAAAGGGTTTTTCAATATTAACTTTAAAAATGACATAGTAATCAAAAAAATAATTCTTTTAAGTGAAAAAATTTAGAGTATACTAACTATAAAGTCTCCAATAGGTACACTAATATACTCTTCAAGTATTCCTGCATTTATCATTATAAATATTCCAATAACAAACACAATTAATGATTGTTTTAAATGAATTTGATTTAATTCCCAGGAGTTTGCAAGCACACCTCTTTTAACTATTTTTCTAGGTTTTATAGCATCTTTTGTGAAAACTATTATGAAATAAACAAGTATCATTGATGCGAAAGTATTTAAAATTGTTGATATGTCTTCAAGGGTTCCATGAACTAATGTGAATTTAATAAAAAGGAATGGGTCCCCAGTTATGTATTGTGTTGCTGCAGATATTGTACCAGTTTGACCAATATTCACAATAGTATCTATAATCGCACCATATCCTAAAAATACAGATAATACATATGCTTCTATATTTAAATATACATTATTTGTTATAATATCTAAACAGGTGATTATTGAAAAGTCTGTTTCTTGTGCAAGGTATGCATCTTCATATACCATATCTATATCACTTGTATCATAGGTTACCCATGGTACAACAAGGGAAAATATTGTTAATATCATAACAAATAGGAATATGAATTTATGATCTTTAAATGCACCTGTAAAATATCCTATTATATCATCGACTTCTGAGATAGTAATCCACTCTCCCATTATAATAAATTATTATTTTATATAATATTTTTTTTGTTTATGGTTTAATTTATTATTAACGAATATCATAATTAATAATGTAAAAATAATTTTTTTTATATTATAATTATTAGATGTGGATGAAAAAAAATATGACAGAAAATAGTAATATGATTTTAGATGTAAAAGATAAACCACCTATAGCAAATTGGATTTTACTTTCAATTCAGCATGTTTTTGCTATGTTTGGCGCAACAATTCTTGTTCCAATTTTAGTTAACACTGCAACAGGTACTGAAGTTTTAACAATACCTGTAGCTTTAGTATCTTCTGGTTTAGGAACATTAGTCTATTTAATTTGTACTCGTGGAAGAAGTCCTGTATACTTAGGAAGTTCATTTGCATTTATAACCCCTATGATTACAGGATTTGCAATGGCAGGAAAAGCAAGTGTATTTTCAGCATTAATGGTAGTAGGATTACTATATGTTCTAGTATCATTAATTATTAGAGTATCAGGTAAAGCATGGATAAATAGACTATTACCTCCAGTTATTGTTGGACCAATGATAATGGTTATTGGATTATCTCTTGCACCAACAGCAATTGAAGAAATAGGATTAAATTTAGATGTAATGCCTTGGCAAAATATAATTGTAGCATTAATATCTTTTATAACAACTGCAATATTAGCAGTTAGAGGTAAAGGAATTTTTAAAGTAATTCCATTTTTAATTGGAATCGTTGTAGGGTATATTGTAGCAGCATTTCTTGGAATGATTGATTTCACACCAGTAACTACTGCAGGAGTAATAGAAGTACCTAAATTTTACTTACCATTCTTAAATTATAATCTTAATATAGGAGCAATGTTAACAATTGTACCTATAGCATTAGTAACAATGATGGAACATGTTGGAGACCACAAAGTATTAAGTGAAATTATTGGAAGAGACTTAATAGAAGATCCAGGATTAGATAGAACATTACTAGGTGATGGTCTTGCAACATTCTTAGCTGCAATTCTTGGTGGACCAGCAAACACAACATATGGAGAAAACACATCTGTTGTAGGAATGACAAGAGTAGCTTCAGTTTATGTAATTGCATTAGCAGGAATAATTGCAATATTATTCGCATTTTCAGGACACTTAACAGCATTACTCACAGCAATACCTGCACCAGTACTTGGTGGAGTATCCATACTCTTATATGGTTTTATCTCAGTTAATGGGTTAAAAATCTTAATTAGTAACCA
The DNA here is from genome assembly GCA_964431035.1 of uncultured Methanobacteriaceae archaeon. GTDB lineage: Archaea > Methanobacteriota > Methanobacteria > Methanobacteriales > Methanobacteriaceae > Methanobrevibacter_A. The sequence goes on from CAYSIF010000026.1 coordinate 5,737, forward strand.
AGTAGACTTTAACGATACTAAAAATGTTGTTGTAGCAGCAACAATGTTAGTATTAGGTTTAGGAGGAGCAACATTATCTGTTGTTTACGGAAATCTTTCATTAGCAATTTCTGGTATGTCCCTTGCAGCAATTGTTGGAATAATACTTAATTTATGTATACCGGAGGAAAGAAGAGAATGAATGAAACAGTATTAAATCATCCACTAATAACTCATAAATTAGCAATTTTAAGAAGTATTAATACAGGAACTAAAGAATTCAGAGAATTAATAACAGAAATATCCACACTATTGTGTTATGAAGCTACAAAAGATGCTAAACTAGAAAAAGCAGTTATTAAAACTCCATTAGAAGAAATGGAAACAGAAAAATTAAACGAAGATACTTATGCAATTGTACCTATACTTAGAGCAGGTATGGGTATGCTTGAAGGAATTATTAATGTAATTCCTAATGCTAAAGTGGGACATATTGGTTTATACAGAAACGAAGAAACATTAGAACCTGTTGAATACTATTATAAGATGCCTGAAAATATTGATAAAAGAGAAGTTATTATTATAGATCCAATGCTTGCAACTGGTGGTAGTGCTTCAGCAACTATTGACCGTTTAAAACAAGATGGTGTTACAAAAATAAAACTTCTTTGTATTGTGGCTGCTCCTGATGGTATTAAAACTATTGAGGAAAACCATCCTAATGTTGAAATTTTCTGTGCAACTGTTGATAGACAGTTAAATCAAGATGCTTATATTCTTCCTGGACTTGGAGATGCAGGAGACCGTGTTTACGGAACTAAATAATTATCTCCACTATTTTTTTTATCTTTTTTTAACTTTACTTTGGTAAAGTACTTTCCTTTGGTAAAGTAGTTTACTTGTATTTTTTTTGTTCTTAACTTTACTTTGGTAAAGTACTTTCCCCAAGGAAACTTTTTTATAGAAAATAAAACAAACAAACTCATATAAAAAAAGAGAACAAAATAGTGAAAACAAATGGAAAAATTACCTTTATTCACACCAAAAGATATTAATAAATACTTTTATAATAGAAAAGAAGACTTAAACAAACTAAATTTCTATTTAAGCTCATTAAATAACAATATATCACAACGATTATTAATCACAGGAATTCGAGGAATAGGTAAAACTTTTATTTTACAAAAAATCCTTAAAGATTCTCCAGAAAATTTCATAACCTGCTATTTAGACATATCCCAAGTTTATGCAGAAAACTTTGGAAAATTAACTGAAGAAACCTTATTAATAGAACTATTAGATACAATGGCAGGAGCTATAAAAAATAAAGGTAAATTTAACAATCTAGATGAAAATCTAACATTATTTATAGAAAAACTAAGATTAAATGACTATGATTTTAGTAATACAGGAAATTTATTTGGCGTTCCAGTGCCAAATACTGATAAAAATAGTAGAAAACTAAGTAAATTTGTAATGGAATTTCCACAAAAATTTGTAGATAATCATGATGAAATTAATGGTTTTATAATAATTCTCGATGAATTCCAAATACTTAAAAATTTAGAAGTACCTGATTCATTTTTCTGGTTAATAAGAAGTTTTAACTTATTCCAATCAAATGTTAGTTATGTTTTATCAGGATCCGTATCAAATACTGCCGAAATAATTGAAATGTTAAATGGTTCAACAGGAGCATTTGGAGGAAGAATGATACAGATAGATATAAAACCTTTTTCAAAAAATGAAGTTAAATCATATTTAAATGATAGAATGTCAGAACTAAAATTCACTGAAGAAGGATTTAATAAGTTTTATGACTGTACTAGAGGAATCCCTATGTATATAAATAGTTTCTGCAATGTACTAATGCCAAACATTACCTATGATGAAAATCTAATAAAAGAAACTTTTCAAGTTAATATGGACCAAATAATGGTAATGTGGATAAGAGTATGGGGATCATTAAATAAATATGAAAAAGAAATACTTATAGCCTTATTACCTGATGCTAAAAAATCTTGGACAGAAATATTAAAAACAATAGGATTCTCCTCAAAAACATTAAATAAATATTTAAATACTCTACAAAATAAAGGAATCCTAGATTATGCTGATAAAAATTATTATTTTATAGATGTAATGCTTAGACGATATTTAGAATTAGAAAAAAAGAATAAAGGTGTTTATCCTTATTAACATATACAGGATTAAATATTCATGGAAATTACAGCTCAAGAGATGAAAGAAACTATAAAAATTATTTATGCTAAGTTAGATAAGGTTTCTCCAGTTGATTTTGATTGTGGAAAATTATGTGGTGAGGTTTGTTGTGTTTATGATGAAGATGATTATCATAATGAAGATTTAGCATTATATCTTTTGCCTGGTGAAGAGTTAATGTATGAAGATAGTGATAGTTTTGAGTTGTATTATATTGATTCTTCAGAAATTAAGTATCCTCATTCTTGGAAGGATAATATTTATCTTGTAAAGTGTGTTAATCCTCCAAAATGCAATCGCAGTATACGTCCTATTCAATGTAGAACTTTCCCTTTAATTCCTCATATTTCTAAAAATGGTAAGTTTCATCTAATCTTTGATGAGAATGAGTTTCCTTATAAGTGTCCTATTATTCATAAGAATATTAAATTGAATGATGATTTTATTAAGGTTACTTATGAGGTTTGGAGGATTTTAATTAAGAATCCTTTGGTTTATGATTTGGTGGATATGGATTCTAGGTTAAGGGAAAATAAGAAACAAGTTTATGAAATTGTAATTTAATAATTTTTTTTACTATTTTTTTTAACATATATAAAAAAATTATATATGTAAGTTTTTACAATAACTCTCCTACATATAAAAAAACTATTTTTTCAAGGAGACTGATACAAAGTGGGTAATGAATCTAAAGAAATAAATGAATTAATAACGCCCTATAATAAAGTATTAAAACATTTAAGCAACGGATTCTACAGATTAATAATACTCTGGGAAGTAAACAAACAACCAATACACGGTTATGGTTTAATAAAAAAAATAGATGAATTTCACCAAAGACAAATTGATGAAGGAATAATAAACCAAACAAAATCAAGCAAAATATATCCAATACTATCACAAATGGAAAAAGACAAACTAATAGAAGGATACTGGACAATAAAAGACAATAAAAATGTTAAATTTTACAAAATAACTTCATTAGGAGTTGAACTACTAAACGTATTACATTTCAGATTCCACGAATTAAGCCTAAATCCAATATGGAAAGAATTCATAAATGAAATGATACTAAACAGCAAACCCATAGAAAAAGGAGAATAAAAAAATTGAAAAACGCTATTGAAACATTCGAATTAACAAAAAAATATAAAAAATTCACAGCAGTTAATTCACTAAACTTCAACATTCCAAATAAAACAATATTCGGAATGCTAGGTCCCAACGGAGCAGGTAAAACAACAACAATAAAAATGCTAACCTGCCTAGCACAACCAACAAGTGGAACAGCAAAAGTAGCAGGCTATGACATAAAAGAAAACCCAAACGAAGTAAGAGAAAAAATAGGAATGGTACCACAAGCAGTAAGCCTCTACAAAGACCTAACAGTTAAAGAAAACGCAGAAATGTGCTCAGACTATTACGGACTAAACGAAGATGAAAAATTCGAAAGAATAGATGAATTAATGGAATTAGTAGACATAAAATATGCAGAAAACAAACTAATCAAACACCTATCAGGAGGACAAAAACAAAAAGCATCACTAGTAGCAAGCCTAGTACACAGACCAGACATACTATTTTTAGACGAACCCACAATAGGATTAGACCCCACAACAAAAAGAGTACTCTGGAACATAATACAAGATCTAAACGATGAAGGACACACAATAATCCTATGCTCACACGACATGCACGAAGTAGACATGCTATGCGACAACGTAGGAATAATAAACACAGGAAACCTAGTAGCATACGACACACCACACGGACTAAAAGACACACTACTAAAACAACAAAAAGAAGAATACGAAAACCTCACACAAACACTAACAAAAGTACAAAAAGAAACAAAAGATTTAAAATCACCAAGAAACTTCTACCACAGAGATGTATCACTATTAATAGAAAACCTAAACGACACAATACTAAACTACTTCAAAAACAACCAAAAAATACACGAAACAGTAGTAGAAAAAAACGGAAGAGTAAACCTAAAAGTAGACACCTTTGACGAAAACATAGTAAACGACATAATAAAAGTAGTTCAAAATTACAATGGAAAAATAAGCTCCATATACACAGAAGAACCATCACTAGAAGACGTTTTCATGAATGTAACAGCAGATGTTGACGAAGACGCAAGAGCATAAAAAGATATATGAGGGGATGAAAAATTGGTTGAACTAAAAAAACTAAAATGGATGATAAAAAAAGAATGGTTAAGCCTATACCGTCACCCAGGAAGACTACTATCAATACTCATATTCCCAATAGTCATAATCCTACTATTTGGATACGGAATGGGCGGAGACCTAACAGACTTATCAGTAGTAATATCCGCACCAGACAGTGGAGACTTAACAGACTTAACACTAGATGAAATCAAAGCAAATTCAGTATTTGACGTTGTAAACATAACAACAAACCAAAACCTTGCAAAAGAAATGGTAGATAATGGAGAAGTTAAAGCAGCAATACTTCTGCCATCGAACTATAATAATGACACACAACAAAGAACAGTAACACTATACCTAGACTCGTCAGATCAAATGGCATCAGGAGTACTAGAACCAGCAACACAAGGAATATTCAGCCAAATATCAATAAAACAAGCACTAACACAACAAATAAACGTTAACAACCAAACAGCACCAACAGACAACACAAACTCACTATCACAATCACTAACCAGTGCAAAATCAACAATAAACCTCCAAGTAAACAAAATATATGGAAACATCAAATACATGGACTTCTTAGTACCAGCAATACTAGGAATGACAATAATGATGTCATGCATAATGGGAATGGGAGCATCAATAGCAGGAGAAAGAGAAAACGGAGAACTAGCAAGACTATTCATGACACCAACAACGGTAGCAACAGTAATAGGAGGAAAAATCCTAGGAAAACTAAGCGTAGAAATGCTAAGAGCACTAATACTACTATTCGTCGCAATAATACTCTTCGGAGTAACAATAAAAGGAGGAATAATACAAACACTAATGCTACTATTCTTAGGAGCACTATGCTTCGTAGGATTCGGAATAATGCTATCAGCAAGAACACAAACACAAGAAGACTACGCACAAATATCAATGGTATTCTCAATGCCAATGATGTTCGTATCAGGAGTATTCTACCCAATAGAAACAATGCCATGGATACTACAAAAATTCGCATACATCTTCCCACTAACATACCTAAACGATGCAATGCGAGCAGTAATGATACAAGGAAGAGGACTAGGAGACGTATGGATAGACATACTAGTACTACTAGGATTCACACTACTATTCTTCATAATGGGAGTTAAAAGATTCAACAGAGACATCTAAAAAAAATAATGGAGGGAAAAAAGAATTGATAAAAAAGAAAACAACACTCATAATAATATTAATACTGCTAGCCAGCATAAATGCATTAAATGCAGCAGATAATGACTGGCCAATGTTCCAACAAAACATAAACCACAACGGATTTATAAAAGAATCCTCTGACCACATAGCAAACACATGGACATACAACGCAGGAAACTCAATACAATCCACACCAGCAATACAAGATGGAATCGCATACATAATCACAACAAACGGAATACTAAAAGCAATAGACATAGAAACAGGAACATGCAAATGGAGCGACAACCTAGGAACAAACATCATAGCATCACCAGTAATAAAAGGAAACATGCTATATATAGGTGGAGAAGATGGATACATGTACGCATACAACATAGACAACCAAGGAATCGAATGGAAATTCAAAACAAGCAAACCAATAGAATCCACACCATACCTAACAAACGACTCAATATACTTCGGCTCAAACAACGGACACGTATACCAACTAAACTTAGATAATGGAGAAAAAATAAACGACTACAAAATCGGAGGAAAAATCACCTCATCACCAATAGTAATAAACGAAACACTATACGTAGGCTCAACAAACAACAAAATACTAGCAATAAACACAGAAAACGGGGATGAAAAATGGACATACACAACAGGAGACGAAATAAAATCCTCACCAGCACTAGCAAACAACACACTCATAATAGGATCATCAGACGGAACAGTCTACGCACTAAACATAGACGACGGTAGTGTATCATGGAAATTCGACACAGGAAACAAAGTAATATCCTCACCATCCATAGATGAATACAACAATAACATATACATCGGCTCAGACTCCGGAAGCATCTACTGCCTAGACTTAAGAGACGGAAACCTAAAATGGGAACACGAAACAGGAGACAAAATACAATCCACACCAGCAATATACGACAACAATATAGTAATAACATCAAACAACGGTCACGCATACATCCTAAACAAATTCAGTGGAAATGAAAACCTAAGCTTCAACCCAGGATCATATCTTTTCAACTCGCCAATAACATCATCACCAGTAATCTACGGAGAAAGCCTAATAATCGCAGGACAAGACGGATATGTCTACGCACTAAACGACCAAAAAATGGAAGCACCAATAACAACACTAAACATATACACAATAATCATAGTAATAGTAGTAATACTAATACTAGCACTCTCAGTAAAATACATAAAAAACAGAAACAAATAAAGAACATAATAATAGTAAAGGGGGGTTAAAATAAATTTTTACATATAATTAAATTCTAATCCTCTTTTTTACAATTTAATAATATTAATAAAAGATTTAATTAAAATATAAATTCATAAACAAAATAATTAATTGAAGGGTAAATTGTGGAGTGGAAAAAATACTTTAATGGATCAGTACTTGAAAGAGGATTAAGTTACTATAATAAGGATAATATAAAAATTAATAATTCAAGTTCTAAAATTGTTGAAGCTACTGTTTATGGAGGTAATGATTATAATATTAGAATTAAGTTTACTGATGGTGAAATTATTTCTATGAATTGTGATTGTTATTATTATATGCATGAAACTAATTGTAAACATTTAGCTGCTGTTTTATATTATCTGGAAGATAATAATGAAATTTTACAGGATAATAATGTTAAAAGTATTCTTGAATCTGTAAAACAGGAAAATATTAATGATTTCATATTACGCGAATTAGAAAGAGATAATGACCTTTTTATTAAGTTTAAAATATATAATAATTTGGAATTTGATGAAAATTATTATTTAAATAAAATAAAGAAAATTTCAGATGAGGATAAGTATTTTTCAGAGACAATGAAGTTTATTGATGAAGATTTAGAATTTCTTTTTGAAAATAATCAGTTTAAACTTATTCTTAAAATTATTAAAATTATTTATAATAACATTAAAATGCGTGTTGATGATGGGGAAATTTATGGAGATAATGATTTAGTTTTTGTCTTTGAAGATTTAGTAGTTAGATTAGCAGATACTGAAGTTTATGATGAACTTAAAGAGTATCTGAAAATTGAATTTAAAAATGCTCCTGATGGTCTTAATGAAGAAATATGTAATATTGCATTAAGAATTATGGATGATGATGAACTATTTGAAGAATATAATTAATTATAATTATATATAGATTTTAATAGAATATTAAATTGATTTTTTATGCTTGATTGTTTAATTCTTATTGAAGATAACCTAGAAAAATACTACAAAGAAAACAACAACCCAAAAGGAATACAACTAATACTAGACACCCTAGATAATGAAAATATAAACTACAAACTAATTAATTACAAAAAAATCCAAACAAATACTAAAGGATATATTGTAAATAATAAAGTTTATGAGTTTCCAAAGGTAATTATAAGTTTAATTGTTCCACAACCAAATGACAAACATTATAAAAATATAAGATTAGAATTTGAAAAACATTCACAACATATTAACCCATATAATCAAGTAGAACTAGTTAAAGATAAATTCAAAACATTACAATTTATTAAAAATGAAATACCTGATGTTAAAACTCCTAAAACAATACTATTGAATGAAAATACAAATATTAATCAAATTATCTCTTTTTTAAATCTTCCAATAATATTCAAACCTAATAAAGGATACAAAGGAGAAGAGGTAAAACTTTTAAAAACCCGTTTTGATTTAGAAGATACTATTAAAAATTCACCACCAAATAAATACATACTCCAAGAAGCTATAACTGAAAGTTTTGGACAAGATATAAGAATTGTAACAGCATCAACTGAAGTAATATATTCTATAAAAAGAGAAAACAATAAAGATTTTAGATCTAACAGAAATCAAGGCGGAAAAATCACAATATACAATCCCAATGAATATTTGAAAGAATTAAGTGTTAAAATTTCTGAAAAACTAAAACTAAACTATGCAAGTATTGATTTTCTAATAAAAAATGATGAGTATATCTTATGTGAAGTTAATAGTTTTCCAGGTTTAACATTACCACTTTCACAAATAGAAAAAGATGATTTTACAATTTATGAAAATTTAAAATCCACAATCCTTAAAAAACTAATTTTCTAAAAATATTACTTTTCAAATGCTCGCATTATTTACTTAAATATACATTAATAAAATTACTACTTGAAGTTTAATTAAAACAATTCATGGAGCATAAAAGAAGTATGTATATGGACAACACGGACTATACGGCTATTGAAGACATATCAATTAACAAATTAGAAAAATATTGTAAAGCGAAAAAATTAAACTTCGATTTAAACAAGAATTATGGTAAATGGGGAGCATTCGCATATTACTATGGTGAAAAAGAAAACTTAAAAAACTATCAACTTATAAGCTTCACGAATATGATAACAATGTCAATAGCCCATATGAAAATCGAAAATATTAGTGAAAACTATATTGATGAAGAGGCGATAGGATTACTGGTATTTGAAAAAACAGATAATCTAGTTAATGAACAATTAAATGATGAAGAAAAAACAAGACGATTATTCCAAGAAATACTTGAAATATATAAAAATCCAAACTTCAACCAAAATTATGAAATTCTCAAATTTCAAAAAACAGTAAAGCTTTCTTGGAATCAAATGGATAAAATAAGCAAGTATCCTGGTGATGATTTTAATGAAAAAATCATGAACATTATAAATCAAGCTCCAGAATACTCCAAATAGTTATTTTGTTTCCCTTTAAAAACATTTAATGGTAATTTTAGTTTTAAAAAATAATATGGCATTCATCATCATTTTAAAAAAATACGTGGGTAATAATATTTTATGATACAGCAATTCTATACTCCTCAACAAATATACAGAAAAGATAGGAAAACTCTTCAAGAAAGTTTGAAAACCATAAAAAAACCATTTACCATAAAATCTAAATCACAATTATGGGCAGCATACGTATATTACAGGTTAAATGAGGAAAATTTAAATATATTATATTCTGATGAATTATCCTCATTTGTATCTAAATTTGCAACTGGAACACCATATCCAGATTTTAAATGTAAAGATCTTAACTTAGAAAAGTTAGAAAATAATATACTTAATAAGTATAATTTGAATTTGGAGAATTTATCCTCCTTTGATGCTTATAAGGAAACGATTAATTATATTTTTAATATTTTTATTTCCTCTCAGATTACTGATTTTGAATTAATTAATGATTCTATTATTGTGTATTTGAAAAAGTCTGAGATGAATAAATTAGATAAAGTTCCAGGAGATAGTAATAGGCAGAAATTCATTAAACTTCTTGAAAATTATTAACTAATTCATATAAATAATACTTGGGATATATATTAATTTAATGAATTTATTATAATTAATGAAGGAAAGTAAGTTTTATGGATAATAAGTTACTAGATGCATTTTTAATTTTTGTAAGAGGACTATTTATGGGATCTGCTGATATAGTCCCTGGTGTAAGTGGTGGAACAATAGCACTAATTACAGGTATTTATGAGAGACTTGTTGGTGCGATAAGTAATATTAGATTTAGATGGGTTAAACCTTTATTAAAATTAGATTTTAAATCTTTTGTTAGTGAATTGAAAGCTGATATTGATTTCCCATTTTTCATACCTTTGATTTTAGGTATTGGTATTGCATTTTTATCTTTGTCTAAGGTTATTGGGTATTGTTTGGATGTTTACACTGCATATACTTTTGCATTCTTTTTAGGACTTATTATTGCTTCAGCTTATATTTTATTTACTCAGATTGAAGAGTTGAATATTGTTAATATTGTTCTTGTTATTGTTTTTGCAGTTTTGACTTGGATTTTTGTTGGTTTGAATCCTATTGCTGCTAATCATTCTTTGCCTGTGTTGTTTTTATCTGCTATTGTTGCTATTTGTGCGATGATTCTTCCAGGTATTAGTGGTTCTTTTATTTTGCTTTTGCTTGGTCAGTATGAGTATATGTTGGGTTGTCTTTCTTCTTTTAAATTGGTGGAGATTATTGTTTTTGTTGTTGGTGCGGTTATTGGTTTGTTAGGTTTTAGTCGTTTTGTTAAGTATGCTTTTGAGAATTATCGTTCTGCTACTATTTCTGTTTTGATGGGAATTATGGTGGGTACTATACATTTACCAATTAATAATATTATGTCTTCTATTAATGGATCTTCAAGTTTTTTAATTTTAGGTTTAGTTATTATTGGTTTTGCTTTGATTTATGTTTTAGAGATGAAGTTTAGTATTGCTGATTAAATTATTCTATTAATTCGAAGTCTTTTTTAAAACTACTGTCTATTTTCAGCCAGATGTCTTTGATTTCTGTTGCTGGTTGTAGGACTAGTTTTATTATTTCTTCTTGTTTTTCTTCGGAGTTTTCGTTTATTGGTGTTGGTTCTCCTCTTGTGTTTAGGTATACTGGTAGAGTGTTTGTAACTTTTTTTAGTCCTTTGGTTTCTATTTTTAGGTTGTCTAGGAATTTTCCTACTAGGTTTATGTCGTATTTTTGTTTTGTTAGTTCTTTTTTATCGAATTCTCTGTATTCTAAATCGTATAGTGCTTCTTCTTGGTATTCTTTGTATTTTGTTTTTAAATAGTTTAGTGCTTTTTCGTTGATTGGTTTGTAGTAGTCTGTGTTTCCTATTTTTTCAAAGATTAGGATTTTTTTATCTTTTATATTTACTTTATCTATATGGTTTTTTGTTTCTTTTTTCATCCTTTTTCACTATTTCCTAAAATTATTTTTTTTATTATTAATAAATGGTATATATTCAATTGTATTTTTATCATTATTTTTTATAAAATATTATATATTATTATGTTAATTTTAGATTTATATATCAAATATAAGTAATAATGATAAAAATGTTTATATGGGATTGTAATACAAATATGAAATATGTAAAAGCAAGTATGATGTTTTTATTTTGCTTTTTTTGTAAAAAAATAAACCTATTGGTTTTAAATTGAATTTAGGAAACTAATTTTTATGAAATTATGAAATTTAACTTCTTAATTATTGGTTATTTAATGAAAATATAAAACACTATGAAGATGTTATAAAACATATTAAACGATTATTCAATAAATAAAAAAAATTTTAAAATAAGATTATTGTTTTTGTAATATTTAATATTGTTAAATTTAACATTGCTTAAAATATTTGGCTTTTTACATTTATTTTCGTTTATATTTTGGGTTTATTATATGTGATATGTATGTAAATTTGTTTTTTTAGTCGAATTTATGATTTATAAGGGTCTTTTGTTTATTTTGGGATAGTGGTTTTTTTTGTTAAATATTTATTTTAAAAAATTTTAATTTTATTTTTTTGTCATTAAGAGGGAATGATATTTTATTCATATATGAGAAAACAAAAATAAAAAAAGTAGGTGAATGATATTATGACTACTGTTGTAAATCTTAAAGATAGATTTTCTAAAGATTTAGGTATGAGATCAGTTGCAAGAAAAATTTTTGAAGGTTTAAATGATGATGAGATGGTCTTTGATTTTGAGGGTATTGAATTTATAAGTAGATCTTTTGCACAGGAATATATGCAACAGAAATATACTTCAAATATTAAGGTATCAGAGTCTAATATGTGTGATTTTGTTGCAGGTTTAATGAATGTTGTTGAAAAAGATTATATAGATTCCTGTTTATAGTTAATAATTCTTTTTTTCCTATTTTTTTTATTTTAGAATTGATAATTTAAAGTGTGAATTTGTTTTTTCATTATTACTATATTTTGATGGTTTAATAGCAAACTTTATTTATTAATGTTATAGTTTTCTTCTTCTTTTGTTTATTCTAGGCTTTGCTAGTTTTTTATTTGGTTATTATTTTTTATATTTTAAATATAAAAAGAAACATAATTTAATAATGTAAAAATCATTTTTTAAAAAATAATTTATAAAGGAGGAGTATATACATTAACTCTAAAAAATATTCATTAATAATATTATTATCCTTTTTAGTTTTGTTTGTTAGTGTAAGTGGTGTTTTTGCTGAGGATGTTAGTGTTATTGGTGATGATGATACTGTTTTAGTAACTGATTTAGATACTAATGCTAGTTTATCTAATAATCCAGTTGCTGTTAATCCAGGTGATTTTGCATCTGGTAATAATATTTATGTAAGTCCTACTGGTAGTGATAGTGGAAGTGGTTCTTCTTCTGATCCTTTTAGGACTATTAATAAAGCTGTAAGTGTTGCTAGTTCTGGTAGTACTATTTATTTATATGATGGTACTTATTCTGGAAGTGGTAATAATAATATTCGTGTTTTGAAATCTTTGAATTTTGTTGCTATGGATAATACTTTACCTACTGTTATTGATGGTGGTGGTTCTAACCGTATTTTCAGTATTGGTGGTAATATTACTGTAACTTTATTTGGTTTAACTTTGCAGAATGGTTATTCTAATAATGGTTCTGCGGTTTCTGTTTATAATTCTTTCAGTGTTACTACTGTTAATATTATTAATTGTAGTTTGAAGAATAATCGTGCTACTAATATGGGTGGTGCATTATATATTAAAGGAATGACTGGTAATAGTTATAGTAAATTTATTATTGAGAATAGTACTATGGTTAATAATTATGCGGAGTATGATGGTGGTGCTGTTTTCGTTGATGCTGGTGGTAGTTTAAGTATTCGTCATACTAACTTAACTAATAATCGTGTTAATAGTGGTAATGGTTATGGTGGAGCTGTTTATAATAATTATTTAACATGGTGTTATGGTGCAGTATTTGAAAATAACTCTGCATTTAATGGTGGAGGTATTTATAATAATTATGCTAACCTTTACACTTATTATAATAATGGTGAAAACACTTTATTCATAAATAATCGTGCATATGGTAGTGGAGGAGCAATCTATAAAATTAATACTGGAGTAAGTCGTATTAATAACACTCTTTTCTTCAATAATACTGCAAGATATGGTGGAGCTGTTGCATTAATTAACTCTACTGTTAATATGACAGTTATTAACTCAACATTTGCATATAATACTGCAAGTACTGAAGGTGGAGCAATCTACAATAATGCACGTTCTGCAGTTTACACATCTTACTGTGCATTATATGGTAATAACGCACCTATTGGAAAAAGTATCAGTACAAAAAACACACAATGTACTGCAGATTATAACTGGTGGGGTAATAATACTAACCCATACGCCTCAGGAGACACAACATTCCAACCAAACACTTATGTTATAATGGGAATGACAACAACTGATAAAAGAGATACAGTAGATGTAACTGCAACATTGAGTGAATACTATAATACTCGTGATAATGGAACATATCCTTTATCTGAATACATTCCATTTAACCTTGTAACATTCAACACTACAAATGGTTTCATCTCCCCATCTGAGGCAACCTTAAGAAGTGGAAAATACACTGCAACATTCTACAAAGCAGAAGAATATGCAAACGTTTCTGCAACAATCGGTTCACAAACCTTAAGCACAATCCTACCAGGAACTGGAATATTGCTCGAAGTAGATGATATTACAGCTAACCTTGGAGACACAATAAACGTAACAGGTACAGTAACAATAAACACAGTACCTGCAACAAGTGGAACAATAACCCTACCAAACGGTGCAACAACAACTGTAAGTGAAGGAAAATTCACAATACCATTATATGTTAACATAACAACAAGTGGAGACCATTACATTCCAGTAACCTTCACAAATGATGAAGAAATAACAACCTCCATGCTAAAATTAACAGTTGGAGCAATACCAACCACACTAACAATGGATGACATTACAGGATCCCTTGGAGACACCGTAGCATTAAACGTATACGTTAAAGATAATGCAGGAAACGATGTAAACGGAATAGCAAAAATCCACATCTACAACCAAGACACTGAAGTAGAAGTAATAAACGGTGTAGGAACAAGCAGATACACAATCATCCAACCAGTAGGTCAATACAGAATGACTGCAACATTCACTGGTGAAGGATACGCTACATCATATGGAGAAGCAAACCTCGTAGTAACCAGACAAAAAGTAATAATCACCATCCCACAAGTAAACGGAGACTTAGGTGAACTAGTAACAATACCAATAAATGTTACAAACCGTCTAGGAGATAACGTAAACGGAACACTAACTGTAGAATTCAACAGAAGAACAACCAACCTAACATTAGTCGATGGTCACACACAACTAACCACAATCTTGCCAGAAATCGAAGGAAACTACAACCTAACCGCAACATATCCAGAACAAGGAGACTATGGTGAAACCGTAGAAGTAGCTACCGTAGGAGTAGGAGTAACAAACACCATAATCACAGGTGAAGACTTAAAATTCAAATACGGAACTCCACACGACTACACAATAACCTTAACAGATGTTAACGGAGCAGTAATCGTAGGAAGATACGTTAGCTTCAAACTAACACGTACCTCATCAGGAGCAAGTAAAACCTACACAGCAGTTACAGACTACGAAGGAAAAGCAAAACTAACAATAAACCTAGCAGTAGGAAACTACACAGTAGAAACAAGCTACGCAGGAGAACCAAACCGTTTCCAACCATCCAGTTGCCTAAACACAATACAAATAACAACCGACGAACCACAACCAGTAGATCCAAATGAAACCAACAAAACAAAAACATACATAGCTGCAAGTGACTTCACAGAAAAATACGGTGCAGGAGAATTCTTCACAGGAAAACTCTTAACAACCACAGGCCAACCTGTAGTAGGACACCACATAACAGTTAAACTAACACGTTTAAGCAGCGGTGCAAACAAAGAATACGATGTAGTAACAGACTACACTGGTGAATTCAGATTACAAATCAACCTAGCTGCTGGAAACTACACAGCACAATCCACCTACACTGGTGTACTAGACTACGGCTCTTCAGCAACAAGCAATAAAATAACCGTAACAAGAGCATAAAATCAATATTCACTTTTTTGTGGGAAATAACTCTCACAAAAAAACTTTTTTTCTAATTTTCTTTTTTTTAGGAGGCATAAAAAATCTTGCCAAATATAATAAACGACTTTAAAGATATTCTAAAAAACTACACAGTAAAAGATAATCAAGTAATATTAGAAGATGAAGAAATAATATCAAAAATAGAAACAGAGTACCAAGATAATTTCAATGAATTTATCAAAGAACTCACAGGTTCAGATGATTATATTGTTTCTTTTGAAGCATCAAAAAATGGAACACCACACAGAGTTCCTTTTGTAACATTTTTTAATAAGAATTTTTCAGATTCCTATAAAGAAGGATTATTCTTAGGATTCTCATTTTATACAGATAAAGGTTTAGTTTATCTAAAACTAGATCAAGGAATTAGCAGTATTAATGGGGATTTTAATATGTTTTTTGTACGAGGTGAGAAATTAAGACAAGATTATATTACAGATATTCCATCTGAATTTGATTTCGACCAAACCAAATGCGCAGCAGGAAACATTCTTGGAAAAAATTACACATTTGATGATTTAACTATTGAATTAATAACTGAGGATTTAAAATACTTACTAGATGTTTATGAATCAATAATTCCGGATTATGAAGAAATCAAAAAACAAAGCTTCAATGAAATAGTAGAAACACTAAACATCTAAAACTTTTTTTTACTTTTTTTTACAAAGTTACAAATAAGGGAAAAGATAAGTAAAAAGGGAATATTATTAGATGAAGAATATTATGGGTTTGATTAATATTTCCTTCATCACTACAAATCAGTTTAAAATAAGCTTATTACATTAAAAGTAGTTAGAATTTTAAGAAGAAAAATTTTAAGATTTATTTATGATATATTTCACATTTTTAACTCTCGTAATGTGAAATTTTCAAGTTTCGAAATATTTATATGTAATATAATTTATAATTTGATATATATTTGTCATATATTATAAAAAATAGGGATTTTGATAATATGAAAACTATTGAAGTTAGTGATGAGTTATATGTGCTTTTAAATAGAGTAACTAAAGATAATTCAACTTTTAACGACACTATTATGGATTTATTAAAGGATAATTTTTATAATGAAGAATTTACCGATGAAGAAGCTAAGTATTATAATGAGTGTATTAAAAAAATAGAAAATGGTGATTTTTCAGGTACATATGAAATAAATTTAGAAGATATAGATGAAGAATTGGAAAAACTTGAATCTAAAGGTATAATATGAATTTTAAAATTATTCATACGCATATATCTTTAAAAGCATTGAATAAAATTAAAAAGAAAAATAAAACCCAATATAAACGTATAATTGATGGATTAGATGAAATAGAAAAAGATCCATTTAAAAGTTCAAATAAACAATTATTAAGTAATAAATGTCCGAAATGTAAAAGAAAAAAAGTTGGAAATTATAGAATCATTTATTATGTTAATACTGGCTTGAATATTATTGAAATACAGAATATTATTAAAAGACAAACTAACTATTTCAATTATTAATTTTATATTTAAATAACTAGACATTTTTTTATTCATCAAACTTGTGATTTAGTTTTCCTTAGTTTACTAGTGAAAACCTAATTTCAACTCAAAAAAATATTTAAATTTTTAGATACTTCTTTTAATGGGTGTGCATATATAACTACAATTTTTAACCTAATTTTAAGTATTATAACTTAATTGTAGATTAAAATAATAGATAAAGATAAAACCTCTCATTGATTTAAAATGAAAATTATTTAAACCTGTAAAAGAAACCATTTGCACCTATCACACATATCAATTTTTTTCATTTTTTTTTATATTGCTTATTATCATTTAATTTTTCCTCAAATTCATAAATCTTTTTTATATAGTTTATATATAGTGATTATTATAAAATATATCAATATTATTGTACAGAGGTTGTTTAATTATGGTTCGTACAACAATAACACAAGGATATAATATAACTATTCCCGAATATTTGATAAAAGAATTAAATTTAAATGCAAATGAAACAATAGAATTAGAAATTAATGAAAAGGGAAGATTAGAAATAATTCCTAAAAATAGTAAAACATTAAGAGATTTTGTGGGTATTGTTAAGGACGAAAATGTTGATGCTCTTGAGGATTGTAAAAAATCATCTATAGGTGAAAAAATTTCATAATTTTAATTGATAGCACTTATTTAACATCTCTTGTTTATGAAAAAGAATAATATTTTATATATACAGTTTTGATAGCGATTTTGATAAAATTGAAGGAATTATAAGGAAATACTAATTTATTTTATTCGTAATTTTATGAATTATATGTCATAACTTTGATTGATGATTTAACTTTTGAATTAATAACTGAAGATTTAAAATACTTACTAGATGTTTATGAATCAATAATTCCAGACTATGAAGAAATCAAAAAACAAAGCTTCAATGAAATAGTAGAAACACTAAACATCT
>CAYSIF010000027.1:0-21143 GCA_964431035.1 uncultured Methanobacteriaceae archaeon
ATTAAGAAAAAAACAAAGCATTAAAAACAGAAAAAAATTAAGTTGACCACATTGATACTTTTATATACTAATAAAAAAACATATAGTATATAGTATAAATTTTTATAAAATTTTGGAAAATTTATTAAAAAAAATTTTGAAAAGTTAAAAAAAACTTAAGAATAATTTTTTTTCATACTATAATTTTTCAAATTTCAATTTTAACATTTATTTTTTTTTCTACTTAATAAAAAAAATACAGTAAGAATAGAAAAAAAGAAACATTAAAAAAAACTAAAAAAATGGTGAAAATAATGGTTGAAGTTTCTAAATTTTATGACATAGACATATACACAATAGCAGGACAATACGTAGGAAAAGTAGCAGATGTTGTACTAAACATTAGATATGGTACTATATCAAAATTAATAATAAGAGCATCAGTACCTGAGAAAAAAAGTGCTGGTTTCATGCAAATAATAACTGGTGGTTTTAAATTAAACCCAGAAGATGAAGGAGTACCAACATACCAAGAAAGCTTAATAGAAGTAAGCTATGATAAAGTTAAAGCTATTGGGGATATAATGTTAATTGATCCACAAGGATTAATTAGAGAACAACCTCCAGTCCAAAAACAAGAACCTCAAGCAAACCCAACAGCAACAAAAAATCAAGCACCAAAAGAACCAACCGAAGCACCAAAACCAGAACAAATCAAATACACAATAAACGACCCAACAAAACAAGAACCAGAAATTGACAAAGTAGAATAATTAAAATAATAATTATTCACTATCACAATATTTTTATTAAATAGATAAAAAAATATGAAAAACCATTTTTTTCACAAAAAAAATAAAAAATATTTTTCAATTTTCACTATTATAATATAATAAATATTTTTTTTTCAATTTTTATCTATAAAAAAAGGGAGAAAAGATTAAAAAAAATTTATTTTTTTCTCACCATAACTACATCACTATTTTTATTTTATCTTATCTCGAAAAAAAAAACAATTTTAATCAAAATATCAATCACCAACTTAAAAGGTTAAAAAAGTTATGAAAGAATACGAAATATATTCTAATTTAAAAACTCCAAAAGGAGTAAATATTATAATACGTTTAGATGGACGTAATTTCCACACTCTATCCAATAAGATAAATCTAGAAAAACCATATGATTATAAATTTTCACAAATAATGAGTGAAGTATGTTTAGATATATTCAAAGAATTCTCTCCAAAATTTATATACACATTTTCAGATGAAATAAGCATACTACTTTCAGAAATACCATTCTCACATAGAATCGAAAAATTAAACTCAGTATTTGCAAGTATAGCATCAAGCTCATTCACACTAAACCTAAACAAAATATTCAACATTCAAAATAAACTAATATCATTCGACTCCAGAATAATACCATTAAACGACAATGACATTGATAACTACTTTAAATGGAGACAAGACGAAGCATGGAGAAACTGTATTAACAGTTATGGAATATGGGCATTAAACCAAGACTATCCCAAAGAAGAAGCAAACAAAAAATTCAAAGGACTAAAATCTAAAGATATTCATGAACTATTATTCCAAAAAAACATTAACTTAAATAATATAGAAACATGGAAAAAAAGAGGAATAGGAATCTACAAAAAAACTAAACAAATAGAAGGATTTAATCCTAAAGAAAATGAAAAAACAATATCCACAAGAAAACAAATCTACATTGATTATAACCTAGGATTATTTGGAAAAGATTTCTCTATAAAAAAATATTAACTAAAAAAAATATAAGGAAAAGATTAATCATGGCATTTGGAGATAAATTTTCAAAATTATTAAATAACACAACATTTGACGAAGTATTAATAGACGAAGGAGTAATAGAATCTATAATTTATTACTCTAAAGAATCATTTCCTAAAGAATTTCTAGCATTCTTTGATGGTCAAATCAAAAATAACAAATTAATATTAGATAGTCTATTATTCTTACCTAACGACTCTTCCAGCACTGGAGCATCATTTAATGGTAATTTAATACCTCCTAATCAAAGAATATGGGGTACTGTTCACTCTCACCCAGGACACAGTGCTATGCCTAGTGAAGCTGATTTATTAACATTTAGAAAACACGGTGTATTTCACATGATTCTATGTTTACCTTATGATGTTTTCACAATGCGGGCATATGATACCTATGGCGAAACTGCTGAATTTAAAATAGGTAAATTTAGAAATAAAAATCAAGATAAAATGTTAGAAGATTTAGACCAAATAAGAGAAGAATTAGAATTAGAAGAAGACTTTGAAGATTTGGATTAAAAAAAAAGAGAAAAAAAGAATAGAATAATAATATTATTCTATTAATAAATATTTATTTAATGTTAAGACTAGTAGCATCAAATACATAATCTAATTTTACTAGCTCATCAACAACTTCTTGAGGAATAGGTTGATCAACTGTTAGAATCATTATTGCTTCACCATTTTTAGTGTCTCTTCCTACCTGCATGATTCCAATATTTAAATTATGCTCTCCTAATTTTGTTCCAATTAGTCCTATTGTTCCAGGAACATCTTTGTATTTTGCAATAAACATATTGCCTTCAGGTTTAACATCTACCCAGTAACCATTAACTTTAATAATTTTTGGTTCGTGTTCAAATGTTCCTTCTGCACTAAAACTATCATTTTTACTTTTAGCTCTAACTTTAATAACAGATTCATAACCATCAGCATCATCTGTTTTACCTTCAGTAATTTTTATACCTCTAGATTTAGCAATATTTAATGCATTAATTGCATTTACAGGACTTTCTAATATAGGGTTTAACATTCCTTGTAAAACAGATCTTCCAAGTATGTCTTGGTTTTGTAGGTTTGCTAACTCTCCACAGTAGATGATTTCCACTTCACTTAATTTTCCAGATAATGATTGTGAAACAAAACTTCCTAATTTTTCAGATACTTTAAGATATGGATTTAACTCATTGTTAAGTTTGTTATCAATTCTAGGTAAGTTTAAAACATTTTTCGGAGTTTTACCATCATTTAATTCTAATATTTCATCTGCAACAATTATAGCTGCATCTCTTTGTGCTTCTTTAGTTGATGCTGCAATATGTGGTGTTAATACAATATTGTCTAGGGTTACTAATTTACTATCTTTTGGAGGTTCATCTTCATAAACATCTAATGCTGCTCCACCAATCTTATTTTCACTTAAAGCAACAAATAATGCTTCTTCATCAATTATTCCTCCACGAGCACAGTTAGTTATGAAACAACTATCTTTCATAATTTCAAATTGCTCAGTACTTATTAAGTGTCTTGTTTCTTCAGTTAATGGAACATGTATTGTTATGAAATCAGCATTTTTAAGAACAGTTTCAAGATCTGTTAATTTAACACCCATATTTTGAGCAACTTCTTCTGGTAAATATGGATCGTATACGATAGCATCCATTTCAAAGGATTTGCATCTGTTTACTACTTGGGAACCAATTCTTCCCATTCCAATAACACCTAGGGTTTTTCCTCTTAATTCAACACCCATAAATTTTTTCTTTTCCCATTTACCTTCTTTAACAGATTTATCAGCAATTGATATTTTACGGGCCATACTTAATAATAATCCCATGGTGTGTTCTGCAACAGTTATACTTGTAGATTCTGGTGAATTAACTACCATTATTCCTTTTTCAGTAGCAGCGGTTAAATCAATATTATCTACTCCAACACCTGCTCTTGCAATTATTTTAAGATTATCTGCTTTTTCTATAACTTCAGATGTTACTTTTGTTCTACTTCTAACAATAATTCCATCATATTCGTTAATAGTTTCTAAAAGCTCTTCTGGACTTATACTTGTATCAACTACAACATCCATTTTTTCTTCTAATTTTTTTATTCCGTTTTCATTTATAGAATCTGCAATAAGTACTTTCATAGTTTTGTTCCTCATTTAAAAAAATTAATATTATTTATTTTTTTTATAAAGTATCCATTGTTAAATAATGATTAGAATATTTTTAAAATAATACTAAAAAATTACATAAATGATTATATACTAATATTTGTATAAAAATAATTTTATTCAATTAGTATACTCTTTTTTATATAGTTAGTAATTGATTATAATACAACTTTAGTTTAATATTATATTTATAAATTTTTATAAAAAAAATTATAAAATTATAATTTTATTATACTCTTTTCTTGGTGGGATTAATATATTAAATGAAGACTTAAACTTTAATGGTAAAAAAATTCCAAGAATTATTCTTGGAACAGCTACTTTCACAGGAGAACAATATTTTGGACATAGATCCAGAATATATGAAATGGATTTTGAAGAACATCCTGAAAAAATTGCTAATCTTATAAAAAAAGCATATGATGAAGGTGTTAAATCCATAAATCTTGTAAATAATGATAATCTTCTAAAAGCATTTGAAATAGCATGTGAAAATGGAGTTAACATGGATGTTATTGCAACAATAGGAAAATCTAATGTTAACTATTTACGCCCCGATTTTGAAAAAGCAAAAGAAGTAGACTGGATGGAGGATATTCAAAAATTAGAAAAATACAATCCTTCAGTAATGTTAATAGATGAATTTTTAGTTAACAGTTTTGACTGGGATTACTTAAAAAAAATATTAGATGAAATAAATAATCGGAGCATATTTTCAGGACTTATAACTTTCACACCTTTCGAAACAACAGAAAAATTATTAGAATCTCCTATTAAAGAGGATTTTGATTTTTATATGATTCCTGTAAATAAATTTGCATATATAATGGATTGTAAATCATTTTTAAAAGAAGATCAAGAAAAATTAGCAGGATTATTAAAAGAATTAGATAAAAAGATAATAATTCATAAAGCGTTAGCTGTTGGAATACTTCAACCAAAAGATGCATTTTCTTTTTTAAACACTTTAGACTTTGTAGATATGATTGCAGTAGGAGTTGCTAAAGAAAAAGAAGTTGAAGAAACATTTAACACATTAATTAATATCTAAAAAAATTTAATAAAAAAAGGAGTGGTTATTTATTTCATTTCTACATATTGGAATCGATGATACTGATTCTCCAGATGGTATGTGTACTACATACCTTGTAGCTAAAATAATCGATGAACTACGAGAAAATAATATTGAAATAACAGGATTTCCAAGATTAATAAGATTAAATCCATTTGCAAGATTTAAAACACGTGGAAATGGTGCAGTTCATTTAAAAATTGATTATGAGAATAATAACATAGAATTAGCAAAAGAAATAATCTTAAATATAGTTGATAATTTAGCAATGTTTGACTGTGATAATACTAATCCTGGAGTAGTGTTTTATCATGGAGAAATTACAGAAAAAATGGTAAATTACTCATTAAATGCAATTAAATCAATAATATCAATTGAAGAAGCAGAGGACTTTGCTAAAGAAATAGGTGCAGAAATACATAAATTCAAATTAGGAAGAGGAATAATCGGATCACTTGCTGCAATAGCTTGTCCTTTAGAAGATTTTACATATGAATTATTAACTTATAGAATTCCTGAAAATTATGGAACTAAAAGAAATATTGATTATGATTCTGTAATAGAAATGGATAAAAAAACATCTCCTGAAACATTTGAAAATTATGATTATAAAGAGAATTATGTTGCAATAGAACCTAAAACACCATGTCCAGTTTTATATGGAATACGTGCCAATTCTTCAGATGCACTATTAAAAGCTAAAGATATTGTTAAGGTTAATGAACCTATTGAAAGATATTGTATTTACTTAACAAACCAACACACAGATATGCATATTGTACCAGTTAATAAGATTAGTGATATGGCTAAATTTGGATGTTACTCAATTACAGCTGAAGTTAAAACTAAACCTCACATTATTGAAGGGGGGCATATGTTTTTTATATTATGTGATGACTCTGGAGAAATAGAATGTGGAGCCTATGAACCAACCAAAGATTTTAGAAAAATAGTTGCAGAGTTAATGCCTGGTGATATTATTAAAGTATATGGAGGTATTGGAGAACATAATACCTTTAATATTGAGAAATTTAAAACAATAAATTTAATTAAACAAATTTATAAAAATCCAATATGTCATTGTGGTAAACGTATGACAAGTGCAGGTAAAAATAAAGGATTTAAATGCAAATCTTGTGGAAATAAACTTAAATCTAATGATAAAATACCAGAAAAGTTAAATCGTAAAATCTCTGAAAAAAAATTTTACGAAACACCTGTATCTGCTAGACGACACCTAGCTAAACCTATCATAAGAATGTGATTTTAACAAATTTTAAATTTTCAAATAGTACTAATTTATAAATGGTAAGCATAATACATAATTTTAACATAATAAAAATGTTTTATGTTATAAAAATCTTAGTACATTTGTTGTAAAGATACATAATCCTTTTATTTTGATGGGGCTGGAACTATAATTGAAATCGATGATTTGACAAAACCACAGGAACATCCATTCCGTGAAAAAACAGATAAACAGATTAAAAAACCATGGAGGGAATATAAACTCCATATAACTGTTTTGGTAATTGCGGTTATTGCAGAATTAATCGGTGTTAAAAAAGTAAGTCTTGGAGGACCAATCTCCTTTGTATTAATGCCCCTAGTATATGCCATGATTATGGGTTTAGCACTATTTTTATTAAAACCCGTAAAATTTATTGGTATGAAACAATCAAAAATGGCTGAAGGGGCCATGCTAGTTTTTATAGGTATACTTTTAGCTAAAATAGCAGTAACCAGTGGACAGTCAATGAATATATTAACAACTGTAGGTATGCCATTAATTTTACAACAATTAGGAAACCTTGGAACAATATTCTTCGCACTCCCTATAGCTTTATTATTAGGTTTTAAACGAGAAACAATAGGTATGACAAGCTCTATATGTCGTGAACCTAACCTTGGAATAATTATTGACCGATATGGTTTTGGATCACCTGAAGCTAAAGGAGTACTGTCAGTATTTGTTATAGGAACAATAATCGGAACAGTATTCATAAGTCTTCTTTCAAGCATCTCTGCATCTGTAATACCATTCCATCCATATGCCTTCGCTATGGCAAGTGGTATTGGAAGTGCAAGTATGAATGCGGCTGCATTAGCACCTCTAGTATATATGTTCCCAGATATGGCAACAACATTAACAGCATTTGCAGGATTCAGTAATGTTTTATCGTTCTGTTTAGGAGTATACATGTGTATATTCTTAGCATTACCTCTAACAGAATACTTATATAAAAAATTAGAACCAATAATTGGAAGAAATGTTAAAAAGGTTTCTAAAGAAGAAGATGATGAAGAAGATAAATCTTCAAAACATAAAAAACCAAAAACAGGTGTTTCAAGAAGAAGAATGGGATATTGGGCATTACTTTTAGCAATATTCTCTGGAATAACAGTAATAGTAAACTATATTGGTTGCAACTTACCAATACTCGAAGCATTAATTGGAATGCTAATATTATCATTAATAACATTCTTCGGATTATTATTAGAAAGAGTAATTAAACTAGACATATCAAACATCATCTACATAAGTATCATAGGATTAGTTCTTGCATTACCATTTATGCCAACATCAGATTTAATAGTTTATTATGTATCTAAAGTAGATTTAATATCAATATGTACAGTATTCCTAGCATATGTAGGTATTGGAATCGGAAGAGACTGGGATGACTTCAAAAAAATAGGATGGAGAGGAATTATAGTAACAATATTCGTTATATCAGGAACATACTTATGTTCAGCATCTGTAGCACAACTATTCTTAGTCCTAACAAACACAATATAAAAAACCCCGTAAAAATAATCCTCTTTTTAAAAAATATTTAATCATGTTAACAGAAGAAATAGCAAACCATATACTAAATACAAAATATGAAAACATATCAAAAGAAGATATAAACCACACAAAAAAAGCTTTTATAGATTATCTTGCAGTTACAAATAAAGGAATAAATGAAAAAACAACACAAATAGCACTAAAAACATTAAAAGATATAAATATCAATACTAATCCAACAAAATATAAAATAATTGGATACAATGAAGATAATTACTTTAATGAAATAGAAACAGGATTCATAAATGGAATATCTGCCCATGTATTAGATTTAGATGATGGTCACAGATTAGGACAAATACACCCTGGAGCAGCAATATTCTCAACAGCACTTGCATTATCACAAAAATACAATTTAAACTCCAAAAAATTCATAGAAGCAGTAATAATTGGTTATGATACTGCAATATCACTTGGCAAACTACTTAACCCACAACATAGAAACAAAGGATTCCACACATCCGGTACAGTTGGAACACTAGCTACAGGAGCAACAGCAAGTAAAATACTAAAACTCAATAAAAAACAAATAATCTACACACTAGGACTATGTGGAACACAAGCAGCAGGACTATTAGAATCAGATCACTCTGGAAGCATGGGTAAAACATTACACCTGGGAAAAGCAATACAAAATGGAATACTCTCAGCATATCTTGCAAAAAATAATTTCACAGGAGCCAAATCAATAATAGAAGGTAAAGAAGGAATAATAAACACAATGGCCCAAGAAATACCTAAAGAAAAAATACTAGAATTCAAAAAAAACTTAAATAAACATTATATAAATGAAATATACTATAAAAAATACCCATTCTGCAGACACCTACACTCATCAATCGACTCAGGAATAAAAATCCATGAATACTTACTAAAAAACAATATAAAAACGAACACAATAAAAAACATAACAATAAAAACATACAAAATAGCAGCAGAACATAACAATTACAAACCAAAAAATAATCAAGAATTAAAACAATCATTACCAGTAGCATTAGCAATAACACTAAAATTAGGAAGCCCCAACATAAATCTAATAGAAAAACTACTAAAAAACAATCTACTAAACTACTCACAAGAAGAATATACTGAAATTTATAATCTAATAAAAAAAATAAAAATAAAAGAAGATAAAAACTTAAATGATTCATTTCCAAAAGAAAGACCCTCAAATGTAGAAATAACATTCAAACATGGTGAAAATATAAATTTTTTAACAAGAATGCCCTTAGGTGAAAAAGAAAACCCATTAACTACAGAAGAGATTATTAAAAAATTTAAAGAACTTAATCCAAAATATGATATAAATAAACTAAAAATTATAGAAAATATGGAAGATTATAAAATTAATACAATAATTAACAAAATATAATTAAGGGTTAATGAATAATGAAACAAACTAAACTATCACTTAAAAATATTGGAATATATGAAGCAGATATAGATTACACTTCAAATAAAAAATTCAAAGACAATGGGCAATATAGGTTAGAAGTTCCAGGAATACAAAACCCAAAAACACTAAAATCATTATTAGAATCATGTGAAGAAAACGATACTTTCATCCACAGAGCAACACAAACTAAAGGAATAATGTCATTAACAGATGAAGAAATCATAAAAATGACAGAATTATCTAAAGAACATAAAATAGAATTATTTTTAAGTGTAGGTCCACGAGCAACATATGACACAAGTGCAACAGCACAAACAGAAGAAGGAAAAAGAATAGGATACAGATTAAGAGGATACAACAACCTAGTATATGCAATTGAAGATATAAAAAGAGCAACAAATCTAGGAGTTAAAGGAATACTAATCTACGATGAAGGATTATTATATGTATTAAATAAAATGAGAGAAAACAAAGAAATACCAAAAGACACTCACTTTAAACTATCAGCACATGCAGGTTGCAGTAACCCAGCATCTGCAAAACTATTTGAAGAAATAGGATTAAACTCACTAAATCCTGTAAGAGACCTTCAAATACCGATGCTTGCAAGTATAAGAAAAACAATTAACATACCATTAGACATACACACAGAAAACCCAAAATCAACAGGAGGCTTCATAAGACACTATGAAGTACCAGAAATGATTAAAGTAGCAAGTCCCATATACTTAAAAACAGGGGGATCAGTAGCAAAAACACACAACTGGGACACTACAGAAAAAGAAGCAAAAGCAAGACTAAAACAAGTATCCTTAGTTGAAAATATTATCCAAAGATACTGTGAGGATGTAAAAATATCACCAAAAGGCTCAAAATACTTAGCAATACCAAAATAAGAGACATAAAATAATGAACATCACAAACGAAATTAAACAAGCAGTAATAAAAGCAAGTATAGGTTGCTCAAAAGAAAAAACAAAAGCATTAAAAAAAGCATTAAAAACAGAAACAAAAGAAAATGCAAAATGGGCACTAAACCTAATGCTACAAAATATAAAAATAGCAAACAAAGAAAAACTTCCATTATGTGATGATACAGGAACACCACATATCCTAATAGAAATAGGAAAACAAGGTAACGTATCAAACACAACAATATCACAAATAAAACAAGGAATACGAGAAGGATTAAACCAACTACCGGGCAGACCAATGGCCGTTAAAGGAAACGATACAGAAAGAATAGAACAATCAAAAGGACTCTACAACACTCCAGACATGGTAAAACCTGCACCGATAGTATTAGATACAAATAATAAACAAGAAGCAACAAAAATTCACATACTATTCCTGGGTGGTGGGCCAGAAATACGATCAAAAACATACAGAATCTTCCACAAACATTCATACCAAACAGTAGTAGATGAAACAATAAAATGGTTAGAAGAATCACTTAAATACTTAGGATGCACTCCAAGCATACCTTGTATTGGAATAGGAAGAACACATTTTGAAGCAACATCATTAATGCTAAAATCAATGGTCTATGGAAATCTAGAAAACCCAACAAAAATAGAAGAATACATAACAAATGAACTAAATAAAACAAATATTGGGCCAATGGGATTAGGTGGTAAAAATACAGTACTTGGCTCATTTGTTAAAATAGGAAATCAAAGAGCAAGTGGGGTAAGAATAGTTTCTGCAAGACCCTCATGCTTCGTAGAACCAAGAGTCGAAACGATTAAATTATAAAAAAAAGAATATAATAAAGTTGGTGTTTAATCTTTGAGTAAAAATAACAAATTTAAAATTCCTGAAACAAATTTAGAAACAAGTATAACTCATGTAGAACCAAATAAGATAATCACAAGAGGATACTCTCAAACAGACTTAATTGCAAACTTAAGTTTTTCAGATATGGTATTTTTACTCCTAAAAGGAGAATTACCTACAGAAAAGCAATCTAAAATCTTCCAACATGTGTTAATAAGTTTCTCTGATCATGGTATTACACCACCAAGCACACAAACAGCAAGAATAATTGCATCATCAGGATCTCCACTAAATAATGCAGTAGCTGGAGGTTTATTAAGTTTCGGTAAAAATCATGCAGGAGCTATAAAAAAATCCATGAATCTTTTTCAGGATAAAATAAATAATTTAGATATAAATGAAGACTCTGATGAAAATAAATTACTTTCAAAATTAGCTATAGATATTGTTAATGAATATAGTGATAAGAATTTGAAAATACCTGGCTTTGGCCATAGATATCATACACAAGATCCTAGGGCTAAAAAACTTGTTGAGTTAGTAATTGAAGAAGAGTTTGTTAAAACACATGTTAAATTAGCAATTGTTTTAGATAATTTATTAGCAAGTCGTAAAGGAATTCATTTGAATGTTGATGGTATAAATGCTGCAATATTGTCTGATTTGGGTTTTGATAGTGATTTAGGTTTAGGAGTTTTCATGATTGGTCGTATGCCTGGACTTATTGCACATAGTTATGAAGAAATAGTTAAAGAAAAAGATTTCCGCAAATTCGTTGATTTAGAGGATATTATTTATAAAGGTGAAGATTTCACCAAATAATATGAGAGGATTTTTTTTTATGATTAATAAGTTTATTTATGCAAAAAATCAAGAGGAAATGTATAAATTTTCCAGTATTTTAGAGGATAATAAATTTAAAGTTCAGTCTGAAGCAGATAATTTTGTTTATCTTAGGAAGAATAGTTGGGGTAATATTTTTGTTCATATTGCTTTTATTTTAATTGCATTGTTTATTTTTCAGTATGCTATTTTTCTTAATTTAGTTTATTTTTTGTATAATTTTTATGTTAATTCAATTATAATTTTTGTCACTACTGAAACTTTAGACAAGAATGGTGATGAGATTGAATTTTCTAATTTTGATGATTTAGATATTTTTGGTCAGGGGTCTAATGAAAATCGTGATATGATTGAGGATGTTAAGACGGTTATTCGTAAGAGTAAAAAATAGTCTTAATTATTTTTTTTAAATTTTTTTTATAAATGTATAAATATTATATTTTAACATATTTATTAAATGTAAAAAAATATTAATATTTTTTATAATTAATTTGATATTCTTATTTTTTGGAGAAATAAAGTTATGAGATTAAGTAGAGCTCAATTTTTCGCAATATTTTTCTTCTTTGTCTTGCTGTTTCTAGCAATTCAGCCTTTTATAACTCCAGGGGCTGTAACATTGGATGATCAGGGTTTTGCGATTATTTTGTTTGTTATTGGTTTAACCTATTTATTATCCATTTTTGTGCCAGTTTGGAAGAAGGCAGCTTTGATGGCTGATGGTGTTGTTATTCTTTTAACTGCATTGATTTTCTTTACTGGGATTAGAAGCATTATTTTCTTTATTTTTGGTTTTATACTTGTGTTTTTAGCTATTTTAGCTTATCTTCGTAGGTTGCCGCCAAGAATATTAGATTACTTTTATTAGTATTTCGAAAAAAATATGTGTTTTGTTTTCATGTTTTCATTATTTACTGAATAATATATTTTGCTTTTATATTTTTTGTGAATAATGTTCATTTACAAGACTTTTATTATTAAATTAATTGTTTTTTGTTCACTTTGTCTTTTATGTATACATATTTTAAATAAAAAACGGTTTTAAGTTATCCATTTCAAATTTAAAATAACATAATTTCGTAAAAGATATATATTAATCGAAATAAAACTTAATAATACCATGGTGATTTATTATGGCAGGGATATCAGAATCTATTACACAAATAAAAAAAGCTGAAAATGATGCTGATACCTTAGTTGAAGATTCAAAAATAAAATCTTCTGAAATCATCGAAGAATCAAAAGCGAAAGCTAGTGAATTAATCGATGCTGCTAAGGCATCCGCTAATGATGAAGCTAAACAAACTGTTTTTGATGCAGAAGAAAATGCAAAAATAGAAGCAAATAAAATTGTTGAAAACGCAAAAATAGATACCCAATCTTTAAAAAGTAAAGCAATGGGTAATGTAGATGAAGCTGCTTCTCTTATTGTTAAAAATATACTATAAAACGTGAGAAAATGTTCAAAACTGTGAGAATGCAAAAGCTTAAAATAGTGACTATGGATAAATACACTCCAAATGTAGTCAAAAATCTACACGAAGCAGGAATTATCCAAGTCGAAGATGTTTCTGAGCGCATTCAACAGGATCCTGAAATGGCCGAATTAATTAGGCCTTCAAAAGTTTCTCCACACACTGGTAAAATTTCTTCTCTTCTAATGAAAGTAACAGGAATTTCTGACCTATTTGGTACAGCCTTAACCGAAGATCAAGGACTTAAAGACAAATTAGGTAGTTTAATATCCCCAGAGATTCCAGTTAAAAAAGAAGTTCAAGACATGGATACTGCAACATTAATAGAACATGCAGAATCAGTTTTATCACAAGTGGAACCAGAAACCAATGAAGTAGAGAATAAATTAGCTATTTTAGATGGTGAAAAAAGTTCATTAGAATCAAATATAGCAACAGCAGAAAAATTAAACAAAATTAATTTCGACTTAAGCTTATTACAAGATTCTAAACACACTTCCTCATTCATTGGTCGGATGAGTGTTGAATCCGTTGAGAAATACAAAAGTGAAGTAAGCCAAGTAACAGATAAACTTCTCATAGAAGAAATCCCAGAAGAAGGAGATTTCAAAACTATCCTAACAATCGTACACAACGATTTTAAAGACGAAGTTTATATATTACTTAGAAAATTTGACTTCGAAAGATTGGACGTTAGCGGTTTAGAAGGAAATCCAAACGAAATCATCTCTAAATCCCAAGCACGTATCAATCAAATAGAAGATGAAAAATCCCAAGCATACGGCGAATTAAAAGTCATTGCTGAAAAATGGGATGACGATGTACTTGTTTTAAAAGAACAATTAGAAATTGAAAAAGAAAGAAATGAGATTTACGCATCTTTTGGTAAAACAAAAACTACTAAAATGTTAGAAGCATATGTTCCTAAACCAGAAGTAAATAATGCTATTAATATATTAGATGAATCTACTGAAGGTAATTATGTTTCTGAATTAGAAGATGTTGATGAATCTAGTGAAGATATTCCAATTCTTCAAAAAAATAATGCATATGCAAAACCATATGAACGTCTTGTACAAATGTACGGATCAGTTAAATACAACTGTGTTGACCCAACACTATTTGTAGCTATAACATTCCCATTCTTCTTTGGGTTCTGTTTAACAGATGCTGCATACGGGGTAGTTGTATCAATACTTGGTTATATATTATACCGCGGAATGGGTAAAGTCCGCGAATCTATGAAAGACTTCGGTTTAATCGTTATGGTATCTGGTATATGGGCTATTATACTGGGATTACTGACTAATGGTTTATTCGGAGATTTCTGTGAAAGATTCCTAGGTTTCACATTACCTACCGTAATTCCAATGATTAATGCTTTCAAACAACCAGCAAACATTCTAATAATTGCTATCTTTATTGGAATAATCTATACAAACATAGGTTTCATTATTGGGGCAATAAACAACATTAGAAACAATGACCTAAAAGAAGCATTAGGTTCACAAATATGTTGGTTCATATTAGAAGCAGGTGTAATATTCCTCGCAGCAGGATTCATGGTTCCAGCAGTAGGAATTATTGGTAAAATTATCGGTGGAGTTTTAATTGTTATAACCTTAGCATTACTTATTTACTCCCAAGGTGCATATGGTGTAATGGACATATTTGGATTCTTAGGAGATGTTCTATCATACGCTCGTCTTTTAGCATTATGTCTTGCTACAGGGGGTATAGCTATGACAGTAAACATCCTAGCTGAATTATTAAATACTGCAGTACCATATGCTGGAATAATATTAGCTATAGTAATATTTATATTCGGACACATAGCTAACTTTGCTTTCCAAGTATTAGGTGCATTTGTTAATGCATTACGTTTAAACTATGTTGAATTCTTCGGCCAATTTTTCATAAGTGGTAAAGATATGTTCAAACCATTTAAAGCTGAAAGAAAATTCACAAAAATAAATAAAGACTAAAAAAATATTTATTTAAATAATAAAAAAAATTTCAAAAATCATAAATTTTAAAGGAGAATAAAATTATGGCAATTGGATTAGGAACTGCTCTTGCAGCTGTTGGAGCTGGAATAGCAATAGGATTTGCAGGATTAGGATCAGGTTTAGGTCAAGGTTTTGCAGCAGCAGGATCTGTTGGAGCTGTTGCAGAAGATAACAGTATGTTTGCACGTGGTATTATCTTCTCAGCATTATCAGAAACTCAGGCTATTTACGGATTCTTGATTGCAATATTATTAATGGTATTTTCAGGATTACTCGGTGGAAGCGGATCTGGTTTAGATGTTACCGCTGGAATTATTGCAATAGGTGCAGGTGCAGCAATTGGATTTGCAGGACTCGGTTCTGGTATGGGTCAAGGTATCGCAGCAGCTTCCTCTGTTGGAGCAGTTGTTGAAGATAACAGTATGTTTGCACGTGGTATTATCTTCTCAGCATTAGAAGAAACCCAAGCTATCTACGGATTCCTTATAGCTATCTTACTCATGGTATTCGGTGGAATATTATAACCTCAAAGGTGATTATTAAAATGAGCTCTGGGGCAGAAAACATAGTTTCTAATATTATGTCTGAAGCTCAAAGTAAAGCTGATGAAAACATTCAAGAAGCACAAGCTAAAGCTGAAACCATAGTACAACAAGGTGAAAAGAAAGCTGAAGCTACAAAAAATCAAATATCTCTTAACGGACAAAAACAAGCAGATATGAGATACCAACAAATCATTTCTGAAGCTAAAATGAATGCTAGAAGATTTGAATTAGAAGCTAAAGAAGAAGTAATCGAAGCAGCTTTTAACAAAGCTACTGAAGAATTAACACAAATTGCATCAACAGATGATGAAAAATACACAACTTCTCTAATTAGTATGATAAAAGAAGCAGCAACCGAAATTGGTGGTGGAAACTTAATCATACAATTAAAAGAAGATGATATTCCAAAAGTTAAAAGTAACTTAGAAACAATCGCATCTGATGTAAAATCTATATTAACTGGAAACAAAAAAGACCAATTAAACCTTAACAATATAGCAAAAGATGTTTCTTCCGCTACTTCAACTGAAACAAAAATAACCATCGGTGAACCAATAAACACAATTGGTGGAGTCGTAGTTAAAACAGAAAACGGAGATATAGAAGTAAACAACACTATAGAAGCTAGAATGTTAAGAAACAAGAAAAATTTACGTTCTGAAGTTGCTAAAACATTATTTAATTAAGGAGAGATGAATACATGGCTGGTGAAATAACTACAATTGTATCACAATTAGGAATAACTCCCGAAGTATTCTTAATACTTGTTATATTTGCATTTGTAGCAGTTGGTGCACTCGTTGTTATAGTAGTATCAGCACCAATAAAAAATGTCTACCCATACCTTCATCCTATCTCCAGAGTAAGAGCACGTAAAGGAAGACTACTAACAGAAAAACAAATGACTGAATTAGTAGAAACCTCAAACAGTACAGAAGTTGCAAACTATTTAAGTGGAATGCCTGAATACAGTGACGTGCTAAACGAAAGTTCACTTGAAAAAGCACTAGATGTTAAAATGGGTGAAACTTACGACTTACTAGCAAGATTAGCACCAAAACAAGTTGCTTCAGCATTTAAAGTAATGTCCAAACAATCAGACATAAATAACATTAAAAGTCTACTCGCAGCTAAAGAAGTGGGACTAAACCAAGAAGAAACTGCAGACTTATTAATCCCTTCAGGAAAACTATACGAAGACTTATTAAGACTAGCAGACGTCACATCCGTAAACGATGTAATCGCAGGATTAGACCACACAGAATACGCACCAGTACTATCTGATGCACTCCCAGACTACGAAGAAAAACAAATGTTATTACCATTAGATGCAGCTTTAGACAAATATTATCTAAAAATACTATTAAATGCACAAGAAGTACCTTCAGAAGGTAACACTCAAATATTATACTCTTACATTGGACACAAAGTTGATGTAGATAATCTTAATCTAATAATAAGAGCAAAAGCAGATAAATTAGATTACGATTCAATAAGTGACTATATCTTAAATGATGGATATCAGTTAAGAGAATGGAAAATCAAAGATTTAATGGAATCCGAAGATGTACTAGGAGTAATATCCAGTCTAGACGGAACCAAATACGCACCAATCCTAAACGAAGTTATACCAGAATATAACGAAACAGGATCAATCGGAGTATTTGAAGTAGCATTAAATCAATTCTTAATAAAAGTATCAAAAACATACTCCATGAAACAACCACTAGGAATAGGTCCTATACTCGGTTACTTAACTGAAAAAGAAAAAGAAATCCACAACCTAAAAGTTATAGCAAGAGCTAAAAGAGAAGAAAACTTCCCTACCTCTCAAATTCAGGAGATGTTAATATGAGCAAAATAGCTATAATCGGGGATTTAGATACAGTTACAGGTTTCAAACTTGGTGGAGTTAGAGAAGGTAAAGTAGTTAAAAATGATGAAGAAGCAATAAATGCTTTCGACACATTAGTAAACGGAGAATTTTCAATTATTTTAATAACAGAAAAAATCGCAAATAATATTAGACGCCATATCGATAGAACAATCGGTTCAGATGCATTACCTATGGTTATTGAGATTCCTGATAAATCTGGTTCTGAACAAACAGAAAATGAACAATTATCAGATCTTATTAAGCGAGTTATCGGGGTTGAGATGGTTAAATGATTATTGAAGGAAATATTATTAAAGTCGCGGGTCCTGTTATTCTCGCTGATGGGATGAGAGGAACCCAAATGAACGAAATGGTTAAAGTCGGTGACGATAAACTCATTGGAGAAATCATCGAGTTAGAAGGTGACACTGCAACCATTCAAGTATATGAGGAAACATCTGGGGTAAAACCAGGTGAAAAAGTAGAAAGTACAGGAGGTCCTTTATCTGTAGAATTAGGACCTGGAATTATGGGTTCAATCTACGATGGAATCCAAAGACCACTAGAATTAATCAAAGGATTAACCGGAGATTATATTGCAAGAGGTATTGATGTACCTTCTATCGACAAAGAGAAAAAATGGGACTTCAAAGCAGTAGCAAAAATTGGAGACGAAGTTATTGCAGGAGACCAACTAGGAGAAGTACAAGAAACAAGTGCAGTTCTCCACAAAGTATTAGTACCTCCATCAATCGAAAAAGGTACAATAAAAAGCATCAGCTCAGGAAACTACAACGTTTTAGAAACCATCGCTGAAATAGAAACAGCAGATGGTACAGTTGAAGAAGTTGCAATGCTACAAAAATGGCCTGTAAGAAAAGGACGCCCATACAAAGAAAAACTAGATCCGGACATACCATTAGTAACTGGACAAAGATCACAAGACACATTCTTTACAGTAGCAAAAGGAGGAACTGCAGCAATACCAGGACCATTCGGTTCAGGAAAAACAGTTACCCAACAACAATTAGCTAAATGGGCAGACGCAGACATCGTTGTATACATTGGATGTGGAGAACGTGGAAACGAAATGACAGAAG
Organism: uncultured Methanobacteriaceae archaeon; assembly: GCA_964431035.1. Classification (GTDB taxonomy): domain Archaea; phylum Methanobacteriota; class Methanobacteria; order Methanobacteriales; family Methanobacteriaceae; genus Methanobrevibacter_A. The sequence continues at coordinate 18,909 of CAYSIF010000027.1, forward strand.
TATTATCTGAATTCCCATTCCTCGACGACCCAAAAACAGGAAACCCATTAATGGATAGAACTGTTCTTATCGCAAACACATCAAACATGCCAGTAGCAGCTCGTGAAGCATGTGTATACACAGGTATAACAATAGCAGAATACTTCAGAGACCAAGGATACGATGTTGCACTTATGGCAGACTCAACATCCCGTTGGGCAGAAGCTATGAGAGAAATCTCAGGAAGACTCGAAGAAATGCCAGGGGAAGAAGGATACCCAGCATACTTAGCTTCAAGATTAGCACAATTCTACGAAAGAGCAGGAAGAGTTCACACAATAGGAACCGAACCAAAAGAATCCTCAATTACTGTAGTAGGAGCAGTATCACCTCCTGGTGGGGACTTATCCGAACCAGTTACCCAAAACACCCTACGTATCTGTAAAGTATTTTGGGCATTAGATGCATCCCTTGCAGATAAACGTCACTTCCCATCCATCGATTGGTTACAAAGTTACTCATTATACGTAGACAGTATCCAAGACTGGTGGGCAAATGAAGTTCAAGAAGATTGGAGAGCAGTACGTGATCGAGCAATGTCATTACTCCAAAGAGAATCTGAACTTCAAGAAATCGTACAATTAGTAGGGCCAGATGCATTACCAGATACTGACCAAGTATCCTTAGAAACAGCACGTATGTTAAGAGAAGATTTCCTTCAACAAAACGCTTTCGACGATGTAGACACATACTGTCCACCAGCAAAACAATTCGCAATGCTTAAAATAATATTATTATTCTTAGACAAAGCAGGCGAAGCAGTGGACAACGGTGCAGACATAAAAAGCATAGTTTCATTACCTGTAAAAGAAGAAATTGCAAGAATGAAATATGTCCCAACAGAAGAATTCGAAGCAAAAGCACAAGAAATCGAAGCTCAACTTATTAAAGAATGTAGTGAGGTGTAAACAATGAATACTGATATCAAAACAAAAGAATACACCACAGTCACTGAAGTTACTGGACCTTTAATGGTAGTTGAAGGAGTCGAAGGTGTAGGGTACGATGAAATTGTCGAAATCGAAACTCCAGATGGAGAACACAGACAAGGACAAGTTCTAGAAGTAGAAAAAGATGTTGCAGTTATCCAAGTTTTCGAAGGAACAACAAACCTAAACACTAAAAACACAAAAACAAGATTCACAGGAGAAACCGCAAAAATCGGTGTATCTCAAGAAATGATGGGCCGTATCTTCAATGGAACAGGTCAACCAATAGACGGTGGTCCAGACATAATTCCTGACAAAGAACTAGATATTAACGGTTCCCCAATGAACCCAGCATCTCGTGAATACCCTGAAGAATTTATCCAAACTGGTATTTCCACAATAGATGGAATGAACACTCTAGTAAGAGGACAAAAATTACCAATCTTCTCTGGTTCAGGTCTACCACACAACGACTTAGCAGCACAAATCGCAAGACAAGCTAAAGTACTTGGTGGAGATTCAGAATTCGCAGTAATATTCGCAGCAATGGGTATTACACACGAAGAAGCAAACTTCTTTATGAGAGATTTCGAAAGAACAGGAGCATTAGAAAAAGTAACAGTATTCATGAACTTAGCTGATGACCCTGCAATTGAAAGAATCTTAACACCAAAAATGGCATTAACCACAGCAGAATACTTAGCATTCGAAAAGAACATGCAAGTATTGGTAATATTAACTGACTTAACCAACTACTGTGAAGCACTAAGAGAAATCTCAGCAGCAAGAAACGAAGTTCCTGGAAGAAGAGGATATCCTGGATACATGTACACTGATTTAGCAGGAATATATGAAAGAGCAGGACGTATTGCAGGTAAAGAAGGATCAATTACACAAATGCCTATCTTAATAATGCCTCAAGACGATATTACACACCCAATTCCAGATTTAACAGGATATATTACAGAAGGTCAAATCGTACTTAACCGTAACTTACACAGAAAAGGTATATACCCTCCAGTAGACCCATTACCATCATTATCAAGATTAATGAGTGGAGGAATCGGTGAAGGTAAAACAAGAGATGATCACAGTGGTGTATCAGACCAACTTTACTCAGCATATGCTGAAGGTCGTGAACTAAGAGACTTAGTTGCAGTTGTAGGGGAAGAAGCACTTACAGAAAGAGATCAAAAATTCTTAGAATTTGCTGATAAATTCGAAACAGAATTCATTACACAAGCTATTGATGAAGATAGAAGTATTG
>CAYSIF010000028.1:0-20275 GCA_964431035.1 uncultured Methanobacteriaceae archaeon
AAATAAACAAATAAACTAATTTTACACAAATGCCGTAACAACTTTACACTATCTATTTAATAAAAGTTTTTTTTGCATTGGAGTGTAAAAATTTTTCTTGAATTATTTGAAGTATAATACTATTTTTTTTATAGGTTGAATGCTTTTTTAGCGTTTTGTGTTGTTACTTCGTCTACTGTGTTTATGTCTATATTTTTTATTTCTGCTATTTTTTCGATTGCGTATTTGACGTTTATTGGTTCGTTTCTTTCTTCTTTGGTTAGTGCTAGGTATGGGCTGTCTGTTTCTGTGACCATGCTTTCTATTGGTATTTTTTCAACTAGTTCTTGGTGTGGTTTGCTATAGGTTAGCATGGCTGAGAAGCTCATGAAGTAGTTGTCGTGTTCCATTATGCGTTTTGCGGTTTTGTAGCTTCCGCTGTAGCAGTGGAATATTACGTATGGTATGTCTTCGTATTCTAGAATTAGGTTTAGTGCTTTTTTGTATGCATCTCTGGAGTGTATTAGTAATGGTATTTTGTGGTCGTTACTTAGTTCTACGAAGGTTTTGAAGCGTTCCATTTGTATGTTTCGTATGGTTTTGTCTTTTACGTAGTAGTAGTCTAGGCCTACTTCTCCTATTGCGACTATGTCTTTTTTGTTTTCTATGATGTGTTTGCAGGTTTCTTCGAGTTCTGTTAGTGGTACTTCATGTGATCGTATTGGGTGGAATCCCAGACTTGGGTAGATGAAGTCGTCATTTTTGCAGTAGTTTAGGAGTTTTTTGTTGGATTCTAGTCCTATTCCGCTTATTACTACTGCGTCTAGTTTTTCTTTGGCTCGTTTTATTACTTCTTCTCGGTCTTTGTCGTATTCTTCAAAGTCTATGTGGCAGTGGGTGTCAATCATAATATTTTTTCTTTTATACTCCGAATCTTCTATCTCTTTCTTGGTAGGCTCTTAGTGCTCTTAGAAAATCAGTTTTACGTAGTTCTGGCCATAGGCTGTCGCAGAAGTATAGTTCGCTGTAGCTTGATTGCCATAGTAGGAATCCGCTTAGTCTTTCTTCTCCACTTGTTCTTATGATTAGGTTAGGATCATCTAAGCCTGCTGTGTATAGGTTGTCACTTACTAATTCTGGTGTTATGTCGTTGATGTCTAGTTCGTGGTTTTCAACTTGGCTTGCTATTTTTTTTATTGCGTCTACTATTTCTAGGCGTCCGTCGTATCCTATTGCTAGGTTTAGTTGTCTTTCGTTGTAGTCTTTTGTTGCTTCTTCTGCTTCTTTTATTGCTTCTTTAACGTCGTCTGGTAGTAGGTCGAGTTGTCCTACGACTTTTACTTTAACTTTCTTTTTGTGTATGCGTTCGTGTGTTAGTATTCTTTTGAAGTTTTTTACAAATAGTCTCATTAGGCCGTATACTTCGTCTTCGGGTCTTTTGAAGTTTTCAATTGAGAATGCGTAAACGGTAACTATCTTTATTCCTAGGTCTATGCTCCAGTTTAGAACGTTTTCTAGTGTGTCAACACCTAGTTCGTGTCCGCGTGTAACGTCCATGTTTTCTTGTAGGCGTGAGTATCTGCGGTTACCATCCATTATTATTGCTATGTGGTGTGGCATGTTGTCGGGATTTAGATTCCTAGTTAAATAACGTTCGTAAATGTTATAAATAAAGTGTGGTACCATTATATTATACTTCCCATTTCATTTATAGAAACTTTTTTTTATTCCTTTTATTTTTTGTTCTAATATATTTTTATTTTTATAAAGTATTTATGATTTATGAATTTTTTTTTATTTTGATAGTTGGTATGCTAGTTTTAGGCTTCTGTAGTATACTTTGCTGCTTTGGTCTCTGCTTGTATCAATGTAAATATGGGGTATGCCTAGTGTAACTGCTCCCATGCTTGGCCATTTGTCAACTAATACTAGTGTTCGGAATATAATGTTTCCTGTAATTCCGTCTGGTGCTAAGAGGATATTGTATTTGTCTTTGATGGCTTTTTCAATTAGTATGTGGTAGTTTTTAATCGTGTATTTTGGGTATTCTTTTTGTAATTTTTCAGTTAGTGTTTTACTATCGTTTAGGCTTTTATCAACAATGTCTAGGCGATTGTAATCGTCACTTCTTCCATTTGCAAGAACTGCAATACGTGGTTTAATGTTTAATGTTTTGAAAAATTCTATACATTGTTTTGCAAGTATTAAACGTTCATTAATGTTTTTCGCCTCATCAATACCTACAGGTGCAATAAGAAAACGATAATCATCCTCAGTTTCTATAAAAGTAGTTCTATTAATACTAGACTCTGGGTATTTGTTTTTTAGTTGGCTTATAATGTTACTTGCAGGTAGAGAGCCTCTAATAACTCCATCTACATTTTCATCAAAAACACTATTAATTAAAGTTTCACTATCACTTACAAGTTCAATATTTACATCATAGTCTTTTTTAAACTTTTTTACAGCTTCTGTAACGTTTTTATTTTCTCCTAAACCGATAACAAAGTTTTTCAAGAAATAATCACAATCCTATAAAAATTAAATTACCTATAAATAAATATATAATAAATTTATAATAATAAATTTACTTATTAAAAAAATTTAAATACTAAAAAATTTTTTGGAGTTTCTAGACTATTATGGCACTTAAAGAAAATAAAGCAAATAAGGAAGATACAGAGTGTCCTATGGAATTATGTCAACTAACTAAAAAAGGAAACTCCCTAAAATATAAAAAAGAAGAAATAATATTAGAATACTATTTTGAAAATATTATAATGCTTAGATCAAAAAGGGACACATTAAAACTAATAAAACAAGGAACTAATACTGATGAAGCATTTAGAAAAGTAGGATTTAACAATAAAATTCACACAGGAGATTTAAAAAACACCCTAATAAAAGAAGAATACATAAAAGAAAACAATAATGACTTACAAACATACTTAGACACCTTAAATCAAAAACAATTAAAAAAAGTTTTAAAAAAGAATAAACTTAAAAAACAAGGAAAACCAGAAGAATTAAAACAAAGAATACAAGAAAACCTAAGCTCTGAGGATTTAGGAATAGAAAAAACCTATATATTACTTGATAAAGGAGAAAACCTGCTGGAAAATAAAACACTAAATGAATTTTTACTATTTTTACCAAACTTCTATTATAATGAATTTGAAGAATTCCAAAAAAATAAGGATGATGAATTATTTACACAGTTTTTAGAATTTTTGGATAAACATTTTAAAATAGCAATGGATAGAAAAGACCACATAGCACACATAGACATAAGCATATCCAGTGCACTAATATACCTATCACAGAAAAACTATATAAAATCATTAGAATGGATGCTAACTAAATTCATAATAGAACTAAACCCAGTACTACTAGATAAAAAACATTACACTGATTATGAAATATTAGATAATCTATCATTACACATAATAAAAGAACTAAATAAAAAATTCACCACAGAACAGATAAAAGAAACACATGATAAAATATTTGATGATGTACCAGTAGAACTATTAGCACCAAAACAAGAAACCTGGAAAATAATAAATGAAATAATACAAACCAAATCCATAAAACACACCAATAAGAAAATAAACCAATTTAAAACAGAATACTGGAAATAATCTTATATATTTTAATACATCTTACAACTAAAAATATAAAATAATATAAAAAAACCATTTTTTAAAAAAATAATAAAATATATTGGAGTAAATTTGATTATGGATAGAAAAAAAATACTAATCATCCTAATACTCATAGTAATCCTAATAGGAATAGTGGTATTTACCTATGGAACAATATTCCAGGGAGGAACTAACATACTCGTATGTGCAGTAGACGAATCCGAGCCTAGAGCCGGAATGGGGGCAATAGACATGGCAATGATATACCACTTAAACAACCACAGTGTAACACAAGTATACCCACACGGAATGTACCACCCAAATGCATCAGAACCACAAGAAGCAGTAGCACAAGGAGCATCAACAAAACTATGTCTACACGACTCACTCTGGTGGGAAGATAACCAACAAGGAGCCGCCTATGCAAGAGAAATAGTAGAATACAACACAGGATTTAACATAGGGCCAGTAATACTTATAAACTCACAAGGACTAGATGGAATAATACAAGCGGCATCACCATTAGAATTTAACGGACAAATCGTAAACACCACAGGAATAGATTTAATAAGAGAAGATCAAGCAGATGGAAACAGTAGAGGAGATGCAGTACTATCATTTGCATCATCACTTATGAACTCAGCACACGATCCAGGAAAACTCATAAAAATGGTACAAGCATTCTTTTCAGAAGTATCACAAGGAAACGTAAACGTATACTACTAAAAAACACAAAAAAATAGTTATCCTCAAATTGCATCTTTTTTTTGAGGATATTATATTTTTTCTTAAAAGAAAGAATTCTGAAACTTGGGAAAATACTATAGTTAATAGATAAAGTTTAAGAAAAAAAGAATAAACTATAAATTCTAGTTTTTAAAGACATTTTATTTAATTATAAATTTTTTTTATAGAAGTAATATAACTAAAAGATAAATTATTTTGATAGGGGGTTGAATTTTATGTTTCTTCTCACAGAATATTGGCAGTATACGAATTTTAAATTACTTAAAGAACACTATGGCGAAGAAGAATGTGAAAAACTTAGAAAAAAACATGCAGAAGAAGATCCTGAAGCTTGGGAAAGATATTTAATATTTGAAAAATTAATGGATGAAGACGAAGCCCAAAAACAGGAATAATACAAATTCTAGTTTCTAAAAACATTCTATTTTTTATAGGTACAATATAAATTAATACAATAAAAATTACTAATTTTAGGGGGTTTGGTAACTAATGGGTTTATTTAGAAAAACAAAACCAAAAACAAAGGAAGAAAAACTAGAGGAATACAAAAATGGGATTGGTTGTAAGTATGTAATTGGAGAAATTATAGGGAATGATTATGGTGATGGTACTCGTATGGCTGCGACTGCTACTTTTGGACTTATTGGTTTAGCAGCTACTAGTGGAATGGGTCTGCGTGAAAGAATTGTGAGGGGTAAAATTAGGTTAGCAGAGAAAGGTGTGGTGTTATATTCTTATGGGATTAGTGATATTCGTATTCCATATTCTGAGATTGTGGGAATTGAAAGACCTCCTATGGATGTATGTAGTATAATTTTGTCGAGTGGGGAAAAAATAAAAGTTGCTCCTTTTGATGTTGGAATTTTTGATGTTATTGAGGAGCGTGCTTGTGGGCAGGTTGAAGAAGGTTGGTAAAAAAGAATATTTAATAAAAGATAATTTTGCTTTTTATGTTAAATTTCTTTAAATTAAGTTTTTTAATAGCAACATAACAAAAAACATAGAATAAATTAAAATGTTATTTATGAGTTTAACTTTAATATTTAATTAAAAGGAGTGGTGTTAGTAATATGTTATTTGATGAAATTAATAAGGATTACACATTAAATGAATTAAAAGAAAAATGTATTAGTAATCCAAAATTAAAAGAAGATACTTATAATATTGGAGAATATGGTAATTTATTATTATTTTTTATAAGAAAATTTTATTCAAAATCTTTTAGAGAAGATGAAGAAACATTTAATAAATTTGTATATTGGTTTGATAATGTTAATACTCTATCAGAGGATACTTATTGTAGTGAATTAGTTATAAGTCGTTTTGAAAATATGACTGATGATGAGTTTTACAATATACCTGAAAATTATGTGAGTAGTTTTATTGATGATTATAATGAGTTAAAAGGTATTAATTTATGGTTACACTTTGATTCATTTGAAAGTCATTATAGTTATAATAAAAAGAGAAAAGATCTTTTAAGATATTATGTAAAAGATGTTTCTAGAAGTTTATTAATAGATTTTAAAAATTTTTTAGTTAGTTTATTTGGAAATGATGAAGAAGATGCTCTTTTTTATTACTTGGATATAGATGAAAATATTTATAATATTATAAATAATTTTAATCCCTATTTATTAAATGAATTTTCTACAATTAAAGCATATGATTATTATTTAAACCCTTTAGCTTATGATAACTTTATTAAAACATATAGGAAGGATATGCGCATTATAACAGGTAATATAATAAATTACTATAAGGAGGATTATGTTTATAACTTAAGTGAGCCAATTAAGATTTTTAAATTTAATAAGGATAAAATAAAAAATTTATCAGAAGACATGTTATTGGATATGGCAGAATATGATGAGATTATCCCTAAATTTTTATCATATGAACTTATTAAAAATAGTACTTTATTTAAAAATAAACGTGATGATTTTGTTGTAAATTGTATAGAAAATAATAAGGATTCTCATATCTATTTTCAATTATCTTTAATTCGATTAAATGATTTTTATAATACTGAATTTGAATCTAGTATAATTTTTAATGAATTTTTAAATTTTTTTAAAGAACATAAAAATTTAAGATTTTTATTGGATTCTATACTTTATTATGAGGGTAATTTGGAATTGGTAAATGAGGAAAAATTTAATTGGTTTAAAAGAAAATTTATGTGATATTTTAGATTCTATCAAAATTTATGATTTTTTTATATTATCATAAAGATTATAAGTAGGGTTGAATTATTAATGGTTAAAATATGTTGAAACTTTTTAAAATTTAAATTTCTGGTTGTAGGTTCAATATATTGGGTTAATTTGAATATTTTTTCAAATGGACTTGAGTAGTCGATTTTTGGACTCTTGTCTGCCCCTATTTTAATTAGTTTTTTGACTTATTATTTTAATAGTTGATTTGATTTTTTCTATTATTTTGGTGGTTATTTTATTTATTTTGCCATTTACCTATTTTTTTTAAAAAATGGACTGCAAATGGACTCTTGATTAAAATAGTTTATTTTATATTTAGATTGTTAAAAGTTAATTATTTTACAGTTAACTAATATTTTAAACTTAATATATTTTTTTAGTAGTTAATATTTACTATTTTTTATTTTAGATAAATTTATATATAATTTAAATTTTAGGAAAATTGAAAGTTGAATTTTTTACCAGTTAACATAACGAAAAATCAACTAATAAATCATTAGTAAATTTAATAATGTATCTCTTCTCTTTCTAGTTCTTCATCTTTTTTCTTATTTTGTTTCATATAAGATTATTTCTTCTTTTTGAATTTTGTTTAGAAATTCTTTATCATTTATGCCACTTGTGATTAAATCGATGTGGAGGTTAAATTTTTCTTCAAGTTCTCTAATTAGTGCATTATATTGGATTAGGCCTTTTAGGGAGCCTTTTTCTATAAAGAAGTCTATGTCACTATTTTCGTTTGCTTCTTCTCTGGCGTAGGAGCCAAAAAGGCTTAAACGTTTTATGCCGTATTTTTGAGCTATTGGTGTTGCAATTTTTTTAATTTCATCAATTGTGTATGTCATAAGAATTTGTTAACCTTTGTTTTTTTTGTTTTTTTGTTGTTTGTAGTTAAGTTTTATTCTCTATTTTTTTTCTTAAAATTTTTTTTTTCGAAAGTTTTAAGTACCTATATATATATATCTTTGATATTTTAATCCTATCTCGATGCATTGGGATTATTTTTTAATAAAAAAATTAGAAGATGTTGTTTTATGAATTTAGTTGATTTTGCAAAAGGAATTTTATGTTTAGTTATAAGTGTAGCTTTTATATTTGCATTTTTTAGTTCAAAGAATTCATGGGCTTTTTTAATTGGGATTTGGTTTTTAATATTTGGTATTGCTTTCTTTATTCAATCTATTAGGAAGTAAAATAAGAATAAATGTATGTTTTTTTTCTTGGAGGCTAAAAATTTATGGTTTCAAATGAGATAAAAGCTATTTATAAGGATGCTAAAAATATACGGAAGGAGTATATAAGTCAGGATTCTGAGTTGGAGTATATTTTAAATTGGAATGAGACTGCTGATAATAGTGATAAAAAGATAATTACTGAAGAGATGAAGAGTAATCTTAGGGAATTTTATTTAAATAAGATTGGTGAAGATACTATAAAAAATAATCCGGATTATGATGTTGATTTGGTTTCGGTTGAGCCGTATTATGCTAATATTGTGGATTTGAATTTTCCTGAAAGTTTTGGTAGTGTTTTTATTAAATCATTTTTAATTGATCTTGGTTTATATTTGCTTTTAAATCTTGGGGCAGTAATTTTATGGTGGATTTTAGGTTATGTGGCTTGGATTGGTATTATAATTAATACTTTCTTATTTGTTTCTTGGTCTAAAAATGATTCTAAGAAGTTTATGGTTTCTTCTAAAAAGTCTGAAACTGAGAAACAGAAGATTTCAAGGGTTAAGTATGCTCCGATTTTGTCATTTGTAGTTATTTTGTTATTGCACTTTATAGGTATATTTGTAGCTAATAGTTTTGTTTAACTTATATTATGGGGAGTTTATTTTTTCTCCTTCTCTTTTTTTTATTGGCTTTTTTTTCAAACATCTTCATTAGGCTTTGTTGTGAGTTTTTTGTCTTTTTCTTTGTCTTTTTGGTTTTAATAAAATTTCCAAAAGCCACTATACTCACTATTTAATTTTTTTTTTATTCATTATAATATAATGTTATATAAAAAAATATTCAAAAATATAAATATATAATTTTTTTTATAAAGGAGATTTAGTTACAAATTATGAAGGTTGTAATATTGGCAGGTGGTTTTGGAACAAGAATATCTGAGGAATCTTATTTAAAACCAAAACCTATGATTGAAATTGGTGATAAGCCTATACTTTGGCATATTATGAAAATATATTCTCATTATGGTTTTAATGAGTTTATAATATGTTTAGGTTATAAGTCACATATGATTAAGGAATTCTTTGCAGACTATTATTTACATACATCTGATGTAACATTTGATTTAAAGGAAAATAAGATGGATGTGCATAATAATTATTCAGAGCCATGGAAGGTTACACTGGTGGATACTGGTTTAAATACTATGACTGGTGGAAGAATTAAAAGAATAAGTAAATACTTACCAGAGGATGAGCCTTTTATGTTAACTTATGGTGATGGTGTAAGTGATGTGAATTTAAAGGAATTGTTGGAGTTTCATAAGAAACAGGGTAAACTTGCAACATTAACAGCAGTAAATCCTGATGGAAGATTTGGTGTAATTGATATAAACTCTGAGAATACTGTTGAACGTTTTGCAGAGAAAACTAAAGAGGATAGTGGTTGGATAAATGGTGGTTTTATGGTTTTAGAACCAGAAATACTTGAGTATATACAAGATGATACTACAGTATTTGAAGCAGAACCATTAGAAAACCTTTCTAAGGATAATCAATTAAAAGCATACAAACATTATGGGTTCTGGAAGTGTATGGATACAAAAAGAGATCATGACGCCCTAAACCAACTATGGGATACACATGATGCTCCTTGGAAACTATGGGAAAAATAGTTATGAAAAGTTTTTATAAAAATAAAAAAATCCTTATAACCGGACACACTGGATTTAAAGGGTCATGGCTTGTAAAAATCCTAAATAATTGGGGATCAGATATAACAGGATACTCATTAAACCCTCCAACAGAAACTAATCTATATGATACATTAAATGTGGAACTTAATAGTGTAATTGCTGATATAAGAGACTATGATACCTTATTAGATACATTTAAAGATACGAGTCCTGAGATTGTTATACATATGGCTGCACAGCCTATTGTTTTAGAGGCGTATAAAAATCCTAAACTTACTTATGAAACAAATGTGATGGGTACAGTAAATATTTGCCAGGCAATAAAAGAAACAGACTCAGTAAAATCCTTTGTAAATGTAACAACAGATAAAGTCTACCAAAATGATGATACAGATAAAAAATACACTGAAACTGATAAGTTAAATGGATATGATCCTTATTCTAATAGTAAATCCTGCTCAGATATAATAACACAGTCATATTACAAATCATTTTTCAAAGAAACAGGTGTTAGTACATCAACAGTCAGATCTGGAAATGTAATTGGTGGAGGAGACTTTGCAAAAGATCGTATCATACCAGACTGTATAAAAGCAGCACTAAAAAAAGAAAAAATAAGAATAAGAAATCCAAATTCAATAAGACCATACCAACACGTACTAGAACCCTTAAAAATTTATTTAAAAATAGCAAAAGAACAATACACGAAACATGAATACTCAGGTACATATAATGTTGGACCATTAGATGAAGACTCAATAACAACACTCCAACTAGTAAAAATGTTCTGTAAATACTGGGGTGAAAACCAGGAATACATAATAACTAATAAAAACGGTCCACATGAAGCCAAATACTTAAAACTTTCAACAGAAAAAATACAAGAAAAATTCCAATGGACTCCAAAATGGAACATAGAAAAAGCAATAGAAAAAACAGTAGAATGGGCAAAAGCATATCAACAAAACACAGACACCAATAATATACTTGACAAGCAAATAGAAGAATTCTTTAAAAAATAAATGGAGAAAAAAATGTTTTTGGAAGATAAAATAATACGAAAAGACCTAGAAGAAATAGACGAGGATATAGACTGGAGTCAATTAGAAAACAAAAACATACTAATAACCGGCGCCTACGGAATGCTAGCATCATATTTGGTATATGAACTGATATATCAAAACGAAGTTAAAAAAAACAATATTAACATAATAGCACTAGTAAAAAACAAAGAAAAATTAGAAAAAAGATTTGAAGGTTTTGTAGATAAACCATACTTTAAATACATAATATCAGATTTAACAGAACCTATAGAATATACTGGTGAGGTAAACTACATAATACATGCAGCAAGCTTTGCAAGTGCACAATACTACTCCACCATACCAGTAGAAGTACTAGAACCCAACACCATAGGAACATACCACCTACTAAACTTCGCAAAAACACAAAAAAATTTAGAATCAATTTTATATTTAAGTACAGGAAACATTTACGGACTAGTAACAGGGGAAAAATACCTAAAAGAAAACAACTACGGAACACTAAGCACACTAGACCCACATAGCTGTTATGAAGAAAGTAAAAGAATGGGAGAAACAATCTGCAACGCTTATTATACAGAATATAATTTACCAACAAAAATAGCAAGAATATTCCATGCATATGCACCAACAATGGACATAAACGATCCACGAGTATTTTCATCATTTACAAGGGATGTAATAAACAACCAAGACATACAAATGAAAAGCGAAGGACTGGCAAAAAGAAGCTTCTGCTACATAACAGACATAATAACAGGATTCATGACAATACTTTTAAAAGGAAAACCTGGAGAACCATACAATCTCTGTAACACAGACCAATTCATAAGCATAATAGAACTAGCACAAACCATGGTAAATATATTCCCAGAAAAAAACCTAAAAGTAATAAAAGTAAAAAGAGACAAAAACGAAAACTACATAGAATACCACTCCAACGACGAAATAATACCATGCAACCAAAAACTAAAAGACTTAGGTTGGAGTCCAAAAATAAACTGCCACGAAGGATTTAAAAGAGTAATAATAAACAACACAAAAAAATGAGGAAAAAAACTATGATATACAAAGGAGAAGATTTAATAAAACTAGACGGAGTAAACGGCCAACCCATAGAAGGAGTAGAAATCAAAAAACTCCGCTCAATACCAGATGAACGAGGAACAATATACCACATGCTTCGAGCAGATGATGAAATATTCGAACAATTCGGAGAAATATACTTCTCCAAAGTCTACTACAACGTAATAAAAGCATGGCACATACACGAAAAAATGATACTAAACTACTCAGTAGTAGATGGAATGATAAAAATGGTACTCTATGATGATAGGGAAAATTCACCTACAAAGGGAAACCTAATGGAAATATACATAGGAAAAGAAAACCGCTTACTAGTAAAAGTGCCACCAATGGTATGGAATGGATTTAAAGGAATTAGTGGAGACAGTGCAATAGTAGCAAACTGTGCAAGCATACCACATGATCCAGAAGAAATAAAAAGAAAACCCTACGATACAGATGAAATACCCTACGTTTGGGAATTAAAAAACGGATAAAATTTATACAATTTTTTTTATCCTAAAAAACATACTATTTTTTTTTACAATTTTATTCATTTCAAACTATAAATTTTTCAATTTTTACATTTTTATCCATTTGAAACAATAAAATTTCAATTTTTGAAATTTTATTCATTTGAAACTATAAATTTTTCATTTTTTACATTTTTATCCATTTGAAACTATAAAATTTTAATTTTTGCAATTTTATCCATTTGAAACAATAAAATGGAAAAAAATGATAATATTAATATTTATTAAAAAATAAAATTTAATTTATAACTAATAATTATTTTTTTCATAGTGTATTAAAAGGTGGAGTATTTTTTGGGGTTATTTAGCAAAGATACTGAGGCAGAAAAAAGGTTAAAGGAATTAGCCGGAGGATTTATTTTATCAGAAGATTTTAAAGAACGATTAAAGGAATATGGTCTCAGTATACATGAAGGAGTTAAACTCCGTGATGGGTTAAAAATAAAAATAAAAGAAGAAAATATACCTGCAAATAAGGTTGCAGATGAACTAACGCGTCTACTTGAAGAAAAATCTCAAAAAAAATATGGTAAAGAAACAGATTTAGAAATTGAAAGTGAAGTAGCAGTCGCAATTAATAATGAGGATGATAGTGTTACTGTAACTTTAAAAAATAATTCTAACAATGAAGAAAAAACAATAACAATTGACCCGAAACCTGAAGAAGTTAACGATAAACCTGAAAAAACTATCACTCGAAAACTTGGAGCAGATAAATGGTTAAGGTATGCTTTAAATCAGGAAAGTATGCTTAGAAAATGTTCAAATTGTAATTCAAAAACACTTAAAGAAGATAAATTCTGCTATTCCTGTGGAGTAGAACTACCAGAATACAATACTTTAAACAAAATTGGTAAAACTGATAAAGCAGTTATGGAAGAGACTGTTGGAAATTTTGAAAATAGTGAAGATACACTTAAAGAATTAGAACAACTATACAGTAAAAAAATTTCAGAAGACTATTCAACTAGTTTTAAATTTGCATATGCCTTATTTTTAAATCAGGTTTTAAAGAATCCAACAAAGAAGTTTAGTGAAAATTTTGGAAAAGAATATGATACAAATTTAAAACTTTTAAAAAAACAGGCTACCTCTGATAATTTTATTAAAAAGGGCAGTCCATTATTAGGTCTTAATGGGGCAAAAGTTAAAGATATGAAAGAAGTTCTAAAAGAACATAACCTAAAAGTTTCAGGAAATAAAACAGAATTAATTGAAAGAATAGGTGAAAATTTAACACCTGAAGAAATCAAAAAAGCATTCCCCATAAAATCCCTTGAAGTAACAGAAGAAGGATTAAAATTCCTAGAAAACAATAAACACATATTCATCTACACAAAAACTAATATAAAATACACAATACCCTTAGAAAAATATGATGAACTAATAACAGAAAACGAAGAATACCAAAAAAATCCAAAAACAGAAACAGTATACCAAATACTACTAAAACACTATAAACAAATAGAAAAAACAGAAAAAATACGAGAATGGTACACATACAATGACATTTTATCCGCAGTCTCACAAATCTATGAAAACCTAGAAAACGATGAAAAACACTTAGAATACGAATTTAAAAAATTCATAGTATGCCTAAACAAATATGCAATAGACTATAGAGAAATATTTTCTACAGAAGATATTATAAAAACAAGTTTTATAGAAAATCTAATAAAAATAATAAACAACTTAAACTATGATATAAGCCAACTAAAAACTATATTCCATAATGCATACACTAATTTAAACCCAATAAAAATAATAATACATGAAGATGATGCATTAATATACTTATTAAAAATATTCAATGGAGAAAAAATAGAAAATATTCTAAAAGAAATAAAAAACAAATACTAATTACGCTTTTTATAAACCTCCAACAAATCATTTAACATTTTCTCACTCTCACTCTTTTGAGCCCGATTAAAACCCTCACCTAATACAACAGACATAAACTCAATTTTCGCCTCATCTGGCATAACATCATTAATCTCTAATACAATCTGATCATAAGAAGGAGGATAATTATAATCCTCTTTAAACTGAGCCTTAATATCCTTTCTTATATCCTCATCAATAAAAGTCTCTAAAATACCAATAATATCATCAGCAAAAGAATTACCCATACGCATATAAAACTTAACACTATTTACAATATCCTCCTCATGAGGAAACTGATTAACTAAATTATTAAAAGAACCATAATTCTGATAACCATGAGGAATAAAACGACCCTCAACAGTATGAGCACAATACTCATCCATAACCACATTAAAAATATTAACCTGCATAGAAAACTCAACAAAAGCCTCAAGAGGCAAAGTCCTCTTAACACTTAAACGATACATTAAAACTTCCTCGAAAATCTCAGAAAACAAATGATGAGACAACTCATGAATCAAAGTAGAAATCTGCTGAGAATCATCCAAACGATCATCAATATTAATAACATTAGAAAAATAATTACCTAAATCAGCACCCCTAGTCTTATAATTAACATTCACATAAGACTCAACAATCAACTTAACCTTATCCAAAACCTTCAAACCATCCCAATCAATATCATCAATATCAAGCATATCCCTTAAATTATAAGCACCCCTCAAAGAAATATTAGAAATTATACTCGAATAAGCACTCTCCTCCATCTTAGCTTCAATATCTTTTAAATTATCATCAGTTAACAATTCATCAAAACTATTTAAACTGTTTAATTTGAAATATTCTTCTTTAATTAAAGGAGAACCACACTCCCCACAAAAATCAGCATTACTTGTGTTTTTATAACCGCATTTAGAACAAAAAGACATTTAGTAAAAACCTTCCAATTTATAAAAGTTAATAGATAGTTATGTAACTTATCATTTATATAAAAAAATAGTTCTGGTTGATAAAAGTTTTATATTTTTAATTAATTTTTAATTTTAGAGAATGAAAATTAAGTTTCCAAAGCATCCATTCTCTAAAAATTTTGTTTTTATAATATAATATGCTCTTAGTTAAACGATTAACAATCACTTGAAAAAATCAAGAATTGTTATTTAAACTTATTGTTTTAGTTTAATATATATTTTATCTAAATTCTTCTTTTTTGGTTTTATTTTTGCATGTTCTTAGATTTTTACTGTTCTTTTTATATTGTTTATTATAAAAACATGTGCCAAATTTTGAGAGGTTTATTTGTTTATGGGATACATTTGAAGAGATTAGAGAATTGGGGTGTCTATTGTTCAAAAGTATGGGGTAATGTTTAAGCCTTGATCATATGCTTGGGGTGAATCTAATGAAAAATAGGGTTTGGACTTTTATAGACAAAAGGTTCCTTAAAGGTTTATTCCAATATGATTCATATGTTGGAGAATTTGAAGAAAAATTAAACTGTGTTGTTTTAATTACAGTGGTTTTATTGATAATTTTTTTTTTTAAATAAAATTCAAGAAGAATTAATATTATGTGAAAAACTCTGTCTGTAAAAATTGTGAATTAATTATCAACAAAAAATATAATTGGAAAATATTATTACAAGTGAATTTTTTAGAAGGAGTTTTAATTAAAAAAATTTGAATAGTTCAAAAAAACTGAAAAAAGTAACATTTAAAGAGATAATTAAATTTAAATCCAAAATTTTGGAGAAACAATACAGTCTAAACTTCTTATCATAAAATATTAAATATTAAATATTTGGGCTTGGTTTCTGTTTTAGTTAGGTTACTGCTAAAAACATGTAAATAATTTAACTCAGTACTATGTGGTTAACCTTATCATTCTGAGTGTTTTAATGACTATGTTTTACTGGTGTCCATGGCTACTTTCAAACATTCATGTCAAAAAAATAGAATATTTAACTTATTCCATTTTCTTTTTCCCAAGTAAGATGATCCTTTTCCCAAAGTAAATATTCCTCATAAAATTTAGGATCTTCTTCTTTAATCTTCTTACGAAAATTTTCTATATCTCGTGAGGTACTAGATTTATCATAAGTCATAAGCATTATTATGCTATAAATCTCATAGTATTCATCTCCTCCTTTGATATGAAGTTTCTCCCAAATTAAATATTCGGCATATGCAACAGAATCCTTTTTTTTATATGCTTCTCTAGTTTTTTGTTCAAAATCATCAGGAAGATTTTTGAAAAAATCAAATAAATATCTATTAGATACCCCAAAACCCCCATCACATTTATTATATGTATAAATTTCTGATTTCATATTTTATTTTCCCCTACTTTTATGTTTTAGTTAGGTTACTGCTAAAAACATGTAAATAATAAAATTAGTAAATGGTAAATGGTAAAAGTAAAATTAGTAAATGGTAAATGGTAAAAGTAAAAATTATACTTTTTTACCATTTAAACAAATTTTCCATTCTTCATTAAATTCTTTTGCTTGTTGGTTTCTTGATTTATTAAATTCATTGATAGGTTTACCTTTAATAGTATGGATTATTCCTGAAAGTATTCCTAAACCAAATCCAACAATTATTCCAATTGTAACAAAAGTAAAGCTCACTTTATATCTCTTCCTTTAAATTATGTATTAATTAAATATTGTTTTTTCATGTATAAATATATTATCCTGAAAATGTATAAAGAGTTTTAGTTAGGTTACTGCTAAAAACATGTAAATAATAGTATCTAATTTTCTGTATTTTATACTTTTTAAGGATTTTCTTAGCTTCTTTTAAAAATGTTCTACGGACAAGAAATTTTTGCCTAAAAAATGGAGGGTTTTCCGCAACATGATAAGAAATGGATTTTTTGTGTGAATTTTTCTAAAAAATTAATTGTTTAAAAATTAGTTTTTTAGGATAATATGTTATTAAAATTATTTATTATTTTTATACTATTTAATTTATTATTATTTAGAAATTTTATAAATCATATTATTTTTATTTATTTTTTTAAAATTTCATAGATGTTTAATGCAATGTTAAGATATTTTTTATATTTGTTTGTTGTTTTTATTGGTTTTTTGGTGATAAAATTTTTTAATACTTTTTTGTATTTTTTTATTAAATTTAGGTTTTTGCGGACAAGAAATTTTTGCCTAAAAAATAGGGGGTTTTCCGCATTATGGAAATTTTTATAATTTTGTCATTTTATTCCATACTTGTTAACTTATCGAATTATTAATTTTATGCTTAATAATTTAAACTATTTTTCCATTAGTTTAAAATAGGTTTTTACTAGTAACATAAGAAAAACAAAATTATTTTATATTTGTACTATAAATTTAATTTTAAATTGATGTAAAGTCAATATATTTGAAAGTATGTATTTTATTAGATTAAAAAAATAACATAATTATAAAATGATATTATAAATATTATTATAACTTAATTTTGAGTGAAAAAATGAATGTGAAATTAAATAATCGAATGTCACTATTGGTTTTGTTTATTTTAGCTGCAAGCCTAGTAACTATAGCCCAATCAATTATTACAACAGGCGTTGTTTACTTAATGAGTGATTTTTCTATATCATCAACACAAGCACAGTGGTCATATTCCGCATTTTTGCTTGTTGTAGGAGTTATGATTCCTTTAAGCGCTTACATATCACGCAGATTTAGTGCAAGAACAATATTTTTCTTTTCATTAATTATATTTCTTTTAGGATCCATCATATGCTATTTTTCAACTTCATTAATCATATTAATTATTGGTAGAGTTCTTCAAGCTATTGGAAATGGTATTATAATGCCTTATGTCCAGATTTTACTCTTAAGAACCATCTCTGAAGAAAAATGGCAAACTTATATGGGATTATATGGTTTGGTTATTGCAATAACTCCAGTCATAGGTTCATTTATAGGAGGATATGTAATAACATTATATGGATGGAGAGAACTATTTTCTTTTTTCACTATTGCCACAATAATCATTATAGCTTTAGGCACATTTCTTGTAAAAGACCATACATCTAGTGAAGATTATCCTCTAGATTATTTATCTGTTGTATTGTCAGTTATTGGATGTACAGGAGTAATGTTAGGATTTACAAATATTGCAGATTATGGATTTACACATTACCTAGTAATTTTACCGATAATCATTGGAATTATAAGTTTAATACTATTTGTAAAACGTCAATCAAAATTGGATAAACCTTTAATTAACTTATCAATACTTAAAAACAAGTATTTCTTAGTAGGCACAATATTTATTTGCATTCTCTTCTCATGTTTGAACGGGTGTACCGCACTTATCCCCATATTCATTCAAGGCGTGGCCTACAATTCAGCAATTATTTCAGCATTAGTGCTCTTGCCAGGCGGGATATTAATAATTATCTTTAATATCATAGGACCATTACTTACAAATAAAATAGGAATTAAAAAGGTCTTAATTATGGGTTGTATCATTGCCATAATAGGATATGGAACCATGATATTCTATACTCAGGATTCATCCTTTGAATTTATGACAATAACTCAATCAATCCGTTATATTGGTATAGGTTTGGCTTTAATGCCTGCCTCAACATGGACTTTGACTATGGAATCCGATAAGGTCGAAGACGGAACTGCAGTCACCAATACATTACGACAGATATCTGCTGCAATAGGTTCATCCATTGTAGTTGTTATAGTGGCTGTTTTGGCAGGAGGCACTATAGATCATAATACTGCATCAGTTGTAGCATTCAACCAGACTTCAATTATTCTAGTTGTTTTACATGTCGTGATGCTTATTTTGACTATATTATTTATTGAGGATAAGGATAAAATTGAAAATCTGAATACAACTGCATAACTTTTTATATTAACTAATTTTATTGTTTTATTTAATCTTTATATTAGTATCTGATAAAATTTCAATAACTGTTTCATTACATGACTTCATTATAACTCCATCCTCGCAGTCATTTTGCATGATAAGAAGAACACGGAGACCTGCAGATGATACATATTCTAGTTTAGAACAATCAATAAACACACTATTGAGAGGATTATCTTCCTTAATATTTTCATAATTAGCAAGAAGCTTAGGTGCACTCAATGTATCTAAATTTCCTGACAAGATTAGATTAAGATTATTAGCTTCAATTGATGCATCTACATTAAAAGACTCTGTCTTGGCATCAGAAATATCAACCTTAAATGATTCATCAACTGTAATCTTCCATATATATATACTCTCTTAAAGCCTTCCTTAATTTGAGCTACAATCTTAGGATCTGCATTTTCTAAACTTTTAAACTCAGGTACAACATCTGCATATGGAATCTTCTCTAGTTTAAGCCCTTTAGATGTAATATAATTCATTGCATTTTTCATATTTTCTTGAACATCTCCTAAGGAACTAACAGTTATTGAATTTTGTACGATTGTTGCATCAGATTTATCTTCTACCCTATACTTCGAATTATACATAATCTCTCTTGTTTGATCTCCATAGAAAGCTTTCACTATTAAAACGTATAGACGAGATATTTCAGGATCAAGAGTAATCCAATATCCACCATGTTCTGTAAGAATCTTCTTAATATTATCACACATAGCATCCAGTTCAGAATCTGTAAGATACATCAAGAGTCCTTCTGTTGTTATACATACCTTACCGTCAATCTTGTCAAATGCAGACTTAAGTGATTGATAATTAGTTGCATCCACACCTTCAAAATTGACAAGCTTTCTCTGTTTTTCATTTAATAATGACATAATAGCGGGTTCAACTTCATTAATTGTTGCAGGAAGATCCATTCCAACAAATTTCTTGCCAATTTTTGGTTTTAGTTAGGTTACTGCTAATAAATATGGACATTATGAATATGTTATAGGAGTAAATCCTAAAACCCGTAAACTTATGATTAATAATAGTTTAAGTGGTGGTTGGATTGAATACCGTTCTTTTGATACAATGACACAGTATATTAATGGAATAAATCAGAAAAGCATTTGTAAAGTTAAAATCTAAATTCTTATTTCTTTTATTTTAGTTATAGAAATTTATTTATTTAAACAACATGATACATTAGAAGTTAACTCATGTTGAATAAAATTATATTATTTATTTTTAATCTTTTTTTATTACTATTTTTTTAATTTTTATTTATGTAAAATAATAAATTCTTTTTCAAACATAAACTCCTTTTTCTAATAAATTTACATCATATTCCATTGCTATCAAGTTAAGGTTTTTTGTTTTTATTTTTCTTTTTTTCTTGTT
>CAYSIF010000029.1:0-20178 GCA_964431035.1 uncultured Methanobacteriaceae archaeon
TGGAATACAGTTAACAGTATTGATGATGCTAAAAATATGAATACACAAACTATAACACTTAAGTCAATAGTTTTATTAGATTTTTTATTATTAATACTTAAAAATAGAGGGATTAAACTAAGCAGTGGTATGAAATATCTGCCAAATATACCTACAATTATAGGATAAGCTACAGAACACCAAGTTAAATATTGAATAAAGATAATACCTAAATAAGTTAATAAGAATATTAATAAAAAACCAATTTTTCTAAATTTATCAATATGGACTTTAACTGGATAAAATAAGGAAACTAAAAAGAAAAATACAATATAAGAATAAGCTAAAAGTTTAGATCCATAAGCAGGTAGATTAGCAAAACTAAAGTAACCTTCAATTACAGTGAATATTGTGTAAGGTAATTGGTTAATAAAATTCAACAAACCATTATGATTATGCAATAAATAATTAATTTGACCTGAAGCATTAACATTATGCTTCATAAAATAAGCGCCTCTCCAAGAATTAACTAAATTAGGAGTGGCATAAAAACTACTCCAACAATATGAAACAATAATTACAATTAAAATTCCAAGTCGTGAAAAAATATAATCGTTTTTCGTTTTAAAATTAGCTTTTGGGACTAAAAATATTAAAAGAGAAAAAGCTAAATATGTAACTTTGGTTAAACCACCAAATATAGATAATAAAAAGAATATTGACACATTCTTCCAAGTTAAATTCTCAGATTTATAAAGATATAAAAAATACCCTACTGTTAACAAGGACGAACCATTAACAAAAGCATCAATACTCATAGATGCTCCTTGATAAACTGCCAATGGCAAACATGCTACAACAAGTAATGGAATTTTAAAAATAGGTGCTTTTTTAATAGCTAAACTTGCAAAAATTGCATATAATAATAAATTACAAAGCCTACCTAACCATAACATCCAAATATTACTTAAATTAAAAAGTTTAGCAATATCAATACCTAATGCTTGGGCTAGATAACCATAAAATGGGTTTTGTGAAAAAGCAGACGATACATAACTCACACTATAATCAATTGGTTGTGTACCCCATTCATTATTAAAAACAGTGCTTCCAGTAAGATGATATAAATTTCTCACGGAATTAATAGTTTTGTAACCGAAATTATCCGTATTTGGTATATTAACATATTCCGGATTAAATTCTCCTGTAGAAGTTATTTCGGCTCTCCAAAAATGTTCTGTTTCGTCACAAACATCTGCAACAGGAGTTAGAAAAACATTAAAAATTCCAAAACAAACAATAATAATAAAACAGAGTTTATAAATATTTTCATGATTTATTTCATAATTTTTTGAATAAAAAAAGAAAATAAAACATCCTAAAATCAATAAAAGACTAGAAATAAGAAGTAATGAGTTTATATTAACATTATGATTGAATTGGTACTGATAAAAAATAAACAAAATTGTTATAATGAAATAAATTACAATTAAATAGTTTGTATTTTGAATGTTTAAGTTTATATTTTTTATCTGCATCTTTTATTTCACATTTTAGTTTAATTTGTGTACTTTTTATTTTTCTATTTAGAACTTTAAATATTTGGTTGAAATTAGATTTTTCACTAAAAATCTAAATAAGACCTTTAGTGTTGAGTTGGGAAGTAACTAATTTTTGAAGAAAAATTAAGTTTTTAGAAATTCAAAATGAATGAAGCTAATTGTTTTGTTATGTTTGCTTCTATGAATGCTGCTATTAGTAGTAGGATTATTGATATTATTAGTAGGATTATTGCTTGTTTTAGTACTTTTGCGTTTTTTCTCCAGGACATTAGGATTGTTTCTTTGACTCCTATTTTGTCTAGGTTGTATATTGGGTCGAATATTTCTGTGTAGGAGTAGTCTGGTGATAGTAGGTTTTTTATGAATTTTATTATGAATTTTAGTGTTGTAAATCCTGCTGCGCTTGCTATTATAAGTGATGGTATTTCGAATATTCCGTGTGGTACTATTAGTAGTATGAACATTAGTGTTTGGTTGTTTGCGTAGTATATTGCTGCGTAGTGTCCTATTAGTAGTGCGTTTATTATTATTGAGATTATTCCTAGTATTCCTAGAAGTAGTGATCCTGCGTATATTGTTAGTGTTGCTTGTATGTTGTTTAGGTATAGGGAGTTGGTTGTTAGTTCTACTTGTCCGGATTGTACTTTTTGTTGGAATGCTTGTACTACTGGGCTTATTATTTGTGATAGGTAGTCTGAAAATAGGAATCCTATTATGAATGATAGTATGAATATTGTTGTTATTGTTAGGATTATTGTTTTGTTTTGTGAGAATGCTTCTTTTATGTTTTCTGTTATGATTGTTAAGTATTTGTTTGACATTTATTTTAATCCTTATTTTTTTTATAGTATTTTTTCTGCTATTTTTTTGCTTTCTTCTTGTTTGGAGTGTATTTTTTCGAACATTTCTTTCATTAGTTGGCTTGTTTGTTGTTTGCATTGTCCGCAGAGGAGTGTTCCGTTTTTACATTCTGTGTGTATTTTTTTTAGTTCTTTGTCTGAGTCTATTAGGTGGTATACTAGCATTTCGTAGATTACGCATTCGTCTGGTTTTCCTCCTAGTTCTTTTTGTTCTTTGAGGCTTTCTCTTCCTCCTGTTTTTGCTGTTTTTACTTTTTTCTCTGCTTCTTCTGGTGTGTCGTTGAGGTATATTGCTGTGTTTGGTTTGCTGCTTGACATTTTTCCACCTGTGAGTCCTGTTAGGAATCTGTGGTATGTGCTTATTGGGGCTATGAATTTGTATTCTTGTTTCATTTTGTTTGCGATGTCTCTTGTTAGTCTGAGGTGTGGGTCTTGGTCTATTCCTACTGGTACGATTACTTTTTTTGGTCCTCCGTTTTCTGGTATTTGTGGAAATAGTATGTCTCCTACTTGTGTTAGTGGTGCGTTTACGTGTGCTAGGTTGGTTGATGGTGTGAATCCATATATTGCTTTCATTTCGTTGAAGTTTGCTTTGTTACTTATTTTGAATGTTAGTTTGCTTAGTAGGTTGTTTTGTGATGTTAGGTATATGTTTATGTTTTCTTGTGTTATGTCTAGTCCTAGTGCATTGTAGTTGGTTAGGTATTCGTTTATTGCTATTTCTTTTGCTTTTTCTAGACTTATTCCTCTTGCTGCATAGGCTTCCATGTCTGCTATTGGTAGTGATAGTGTTGCTCCTTGTTCGTGGTACCATTTTAGTTGGTCTACTACCATTTTGTGTCCTATGTGCATTTGTCCGCTTGGCATCATTCCTGTGACTACTGCGAATGGTTCTTTGTTTTTTAGTGTTTCTGTTATTTTGTCGAAGTCTCTGTGTCCGAATATGACTCCTCTTTGCATTAGTTTTGATGGGTTTTTTATTTTGTTTAGTTCGTTTTGGAATGGTTTTATTCCGAATTGGTTTACTAATTTGTCGTAGTCTACTTGTGATGATGCCCATGGGTCTATTAACATTTTGTTTTTTCCTCTATTGTATCTTTTTTATTATTTTGAAATTTATTATCTATATGTGTTTTTGTATTTTTTATATTATAATTTTATTGTAAAATTAAATTAGTTTTACTTCATTTTAAATCATAGTTTTGTATTAAGATGTATGATTTAATAGAAGTGTTCTTTAATTATAATGGTAGTTAAGATGTGTTGGAAAAATGTGTATTTTTTCCATAAAAAAAATAGTAATAAAAAAATATTAAAAAAAATATTGAAAAATTTAATTTTCAATTTTAATGAAAATATTATTAGCAATATCGCCACTTAAGCTCATATGAGTATTATTAACAATAACATTAACATCCTCATTAGCTTCATCATTTGTATCATAAGAAATTTTTGTTCCTATAGCAATTCCTTTACTTAATATTCTTGCAAGTATACTTTCATCACCACGTATAAATGAAACATTACCTGTTTGATTTTGAGATAAATTTGCTACAGATACAAGATTATCATTTCTAACTCTAATTTCTTCAATATCTTGATGATCATTAATACATTCTTCACAATTATGGAAATCAAATCTGCATGGAGGAATTAATTGATTATCAGGACATATATCAGGATGTTCTAACATGTGACATAATGCTCTTTCTGCTTCATCAGATAATGAGTGTTCCATTTCACATGCTTGCTCATGAACATTCTCATCTTTGATTTTAAGAACATCTTTAAGAAATCTTTCAAGAATTCTATGCTTTCTTGTTATTTTTTCAGCTTCTACGAAACCTTTATCTGTTAATATAGCTCCTTTATATGGTACATATTTTATGTATTCTAAATCATCTAATTTTTTTAACATTTGTGTTACGCTACCTGGAGCGATACCTAAGTTTTTAGAAATTGTTGTTGTTGAAACATAATTTCTATTCATTCCTTCTTTGTATAATACTTCTAAGTATTCTTGAATATTTTCACTTACTTCCCTAGGCATATTTATTTTAACCTCCAATATTGGGATAAAAATTGGATTTTTTTAATTTTGAAAAATGATTGTATAAAATTTAAAATTCTTTGTTTTATATTTTTATTTTCATCATTTATAATCATAAATCTATGATAAGTGAATATATAAAAATTTTGGTATACGAAAAAAATAGAAAAAATTTTGAAAAAATGGAAAAAAATAGTGTAAAAAAAGGTGAAAAAAATGTGGAATTAATATTAGAAGCTAATGTAACTTCCAATATAAGCCACAGTAAAGCTACCAGTATTCCAGTTAACAATACTACCGAAACTGTTACGTCTACTTGTAGCATCAGCAGCATACCAGACACCATCAACTAGGACTTGAGCCCAAACGTGTCCAGTTACTAAACCACTAGAGAATGTACATCCTTTACCATGAACGTATCTTGCAGGTATTCCTGCAGCCCGACATAATGCGATAACAAGGTGTGCTTCATCCACACAATTACCTTTACCCGCAGTAAGTGTACCAAGAGCTCCATAACGAGTATTTGCATAATAACTGTATGCAATATCATCTCTAACATAGTTATAAATTGCAGTAGCCTTAGCAAGTGTGGTTGTTAAACCAGCAGTTAACTGTTTAGCTAATGCAACGATTGCACTATCAGTAGATTCACAATTTGTAGTTGCAATAAGATACTGAGCAGTACTTTCACCCATATATTTCTCATTCAAACCAGAACCAGATGTTCCAGATGAAGAACTAATTACAATAATACTTGTATTTACTGGTATGGAAGATGCTAAATTAGCATTATTAGCATAAGAAGCTAATGCATAAGCTAAAATGTAGATATAATTATCATATGATATTTTACCTAAACCATTACTTCCATCATAGTTAGGAAGATAACCGTTAGCTTCTGCAAATTCTGCAATTCTACTAGCTAAAGCAATATAAGCAGATTTACTTAAAGTACCTGTAATAGTATCTCCAGACGGGTTAGGTGCTTGAGATAAATTCAATACTTTAACGCTTCCAGTATTACCTGAGTTAAGATTATTAAGTGCAACAGCCATTATATAAGCGAATTGAGGCTCAGAATAACGAACATTATTCAAAGTAGTGTATGTTGGTAATTTACCATTAGTATAAATATATTCTTGAACTCTCTTAGCCGCAGCTAATATTTCACTTAAACTAATATAAACATCAGATGATGTACTTGATCCTGCACTTTTAACAACAGATGAGTCAAATGATACCGTATTTGGTAAACGATTATTAGTTTGAACAAATACTAAGATTTTAGCAAATGCATAAGTGTATGTATCAAAGCTTATTTGTCCAATACCATTAGATGTTTGTTTATCATAGTTAGGCATTGAATTATATTGACTTACAAAGTTCAATATACGGTAAATTAATGCCATATATTGTTCTACTCCTAAAGTACCTTTAACAGTACCTGAGGAATTAGTTGGAGATTCAACATCTACAAAGTCAACATCATTTGTATATCCTGAATAAATATTGGATATTGCATTAGCCATTAAGAATGAAACTTGTGCAAGGGTATAGTCAACTCCTCCAGAAGAAACACTGGAAGGTAGAATACCATTACTTGCAACAGCATTATTAACAACTGCAGCCATTTGTTTAATTGCACTTATTGATAAAGCTCCAACAATATCATCATTACCTGAGGAATTAGTGTTAGTATTAGATGAGTTAGTTACTTTAACACTATTTCCTATTTTAGTTAAATAGTAAGATGAGCTGGATAGTTTATCTTTACCTGTAACTGCACAGAAGTCAGAATCACAGTGTGCGCAAGTTAATTCACCTTCAGGAACTCCTTTTGGATTAAAGGTTAATGTTCCATATAATCCACATTTAGGACAGTAATTCACAAATGTAGAATTATAATTCACATAATCGAAATTAGATGTGCTAACACTAGGTTTAGCTACAACATTAACATAATATCTTCCTTCAGATAAGTCTGTTACAAATACAGTGTTTGGTAAGTTACCATTACTGTAATAATAAGACATTATCTTAGTGAATGTGTATACTAATGAGTTAAATGATATGTGATTATCATTATATCCTAAATAAGTGTTTAATTCTTGTGAACCATTTAGATATTTTGTAATAGATGTTGCAAATCCTAGATATGTTTGTTTACTAATATCTGCTAGTAATGGACTTCCAGTAGATCCTTTACTTGTAACTTCTATACTGTCAATTGCTTGAGTTGAACCTGTGTTAACTCTTAGGACAGCTGTTGTTAAGAAGTATAAGAATTGAGCAATAGTGTAACTTCTACCATTTATAGATACAGCATCTGGTATTTCTCCTTTGTAATCTCCTTCAATTAGTAATTTTAAATTATATGCTAAACTAGCAACTTCACTAACTGTTAAAGAACCATTACTTGTAATTGGTGTTGTGGAAGATTTACCTGTGTTGAAATCTATATAATTGGTTAATCCGTAACGGAATATTGCTACTCCATTAGCTCCAGCATCATAAACTGTTTTAACATCAGTACTTAATTCACTTGCAGATAATGCAGTTAAGTCACTATCTGATTTGTATGATTGGAGTCCAACCCATACGGATGCTCCATTACTATTGGAAACATAGTATTTGGTTGTTGATGTAATCCAACTAGTACCTGCGTTATAATTTCCTTTATAAACCATTGGAGTTATAACTTCTAAGTATTTTGTTAAATCAGCTAAGTTTTGTCCATATGCACTAACTGCACTTGTAGGTTCTGGCATTAAACTACCTGAAACTATAAGGTTACTGTTAACAGATTTTACTGCACCAACCATTTGTGATACAAATAATGTTACTGCATTTGTAGAACCTGTTGTTTTTGATGCAGTTCCTGGATAACGCATGTAATCTAAGTGAATACCTGCTACTCCAGCAATACTCGCATATTCAATTGCATCTTGTATATCGGATTGTAGTAATGTTAAGTTAATTGCACCTGTACTAGTTATAGGGTTTTGGAATCCGCCATGGTATAATACTTGCATCCAGATGTGGACTTTAATACCATAACTGTTTGCTTTTGAAATCCAACTTGCTACACTAGATTTACCATAATTGTTGATTGCTGCAAAATTTAAGAATATATTATTAATATTAGAGTTAGCAAGAGTGCTAAGATCAACATTATTCATATCCTTACCTTGAACCCATATAGCATTACCTTCTACATTTTCTAATTTATTGTAGATGGTAAATGAGTTCTGCCCACTACTTGCAGAGTATGATGAATCTCCTCTAAAGGAGTATTGCATATTATACTCACTTGCAGCTAAATTTAAGGATAATGATGCAATCCCATTACTGTCAGTTGTACTTGTGTAAACTTTAACATTAGATCCTTTAGATAATGTGAATTCTACAGTTTTACCTGAAACTGGTTTACCTGAAGAATCTGTTAGTATAACATAATAGGATCCACCTTTTGGAATTGCATAATTATATCCAGTTAATACAGTTGCTTGTAAATTAACATCACTTGGAGATAGTACTGTTATATTATTAATATTAGCAGAAGCAGGAGAGTAATAGTTGTCTCCTAAACTTAAACCATCAAAATCAGCTTTAGCAGAATAATATTTTGGTGCTAAGTTGATTTGTAATGTTGCTACCCCACTATAATCAGTTACACTCCAGTAAACTTTATTTAGACCATTAGATAGTCTTGTTAAATTAATATGAATATGATAACCAGCGAGTGGATTACCATTACCATCAGTTAATAAGACTGTGTAATTTCCTCCAGCTCCATACATCTGAGTTAAGTCATATCCAGTTAATACAGTGTCTATTGTGTTAGGACTAACTGTACTAACAGTAGCACCTACAGAAGTAACAGCTTTTGCAAGCTTACTAGTAGTTGTGCTATTACTTATTGAATGGGAATCACTATTTACAGAGTCATCTGTAGAGCTTACCTCATCATCTGCAATAGTAATATTATTGCTATTTAAAATTCCATTGTTTGAACTTACATTATTATCTTGGCTAGCATCACTAGCACAAACTCCACCAATTGACATAAAGAATATCAATAATAGTGTTACTAATAATGTTCTCCTCCCAATTGAAATTGTTTCACCTCGCAAATCATTACCTAAAAAATTTTTTCACAGAAAAGTATTTTTCTAATATTCAACTATTTTTAAAAAATTGAATATCCTTATAAAAAAAGAAGTGTTTAATATATTGAGTTTTTGATTTTTTATAAGTGGAAAAAAATTTTTTTGGTGGTAATTATTTTTTTATAAAATAAAAACAATCTGAATTTGAATTTTTAATAGTTAACATTCAAAATAGATTATCTAAACTTTATAGTTATTATGACTTATAAAGGTTTCTAGTTTTTCAAATTCTCAAAAAAGGATTTGTACTGTTTATAATGACTAAAAAAAGTTTAAATATTATTAAAATAATTATAAAAACTAATCCTTTAATAAAAAAATATATGCTAGTTTTATTTATTATTATTAAGGTTTAAAAATAATCTCAGTTAAGTAAATAAAAAACCAATAATAAAAGCTTTAATTTATGAAATTACAATAATAATCCATTAATTTAAGAAAAATATAAAGATTTTAACTTTAAATAAGTTAAAAATAAGAAAATATAAGTTTTTATCTTAAAAAACCAAAAAATATTAAGTTTTAAATTAAGAATGAAAAATAATATTTTGTTAATAAAACCATTAAAAAACAATAATTAACACATAATAAAAAAATAAAGCAAAGATTACAAAGCACAAAAAATAATAAAGGGAAAATATAAGATTAATAAAAAATAATAATGTTATAACAAGGAGATTAAAAGATGAGCAATATTAATTTGTTAAACGTTTCTAAGTCTGACTAGATTTAATATAGAAATTTTATAAAAAATAGATAAAAAATTAGTAAAAATTGTAAAAAATTAGATAAAAATTAGAAGAAAAATTAGATAAAAAAATAGTAAAAGTGATGAAAAAAATTAAAATATTTTTTTTACATCATTGGAGGCATTCCGCCCATACCACCCATACCACCTTGAGGAGGCATTGGAGGTAATTCCCCTGGATCATCGATTCCTTCTTTAGGATCAGGTTTGTTTAATGCACCTTCAGCTGCTAGTAAATCATCGATACGTAATATCATTTCACAAGCTTCGCTAGCTGCACTTATTGCTTGTTTTTTAACTCTTTGAGGTTCTACAACACCTTCTTTTTCCATATCAACGATTTCTCCAGTGTAAACATTAACTCCCATTTTATCACTGGTTTCATGTGCTTTTCTTAATTCTGTTAAAATGTCTATTGCATCCAAACCTGCATTTTCTGCTAGTGTTCTTGGGATGATTTCTAGTGCTTCTGCAAATGCTATTATTGCTAATTGTTCTCTTCCAGATACTGAGTCTGCAAATAGTTTTAATTGTTTTGCGATTTCTATTTCTGGGGAACCTCCACCAATAACTACTTTTCCATCTTCAATTGTTGCAGATACTACTCCGAGTGCATCTTCTAATGCTCTTTCTACTTCTGAGGATATGTGTCTGGTACTTCCTCTTATGAGTATACTGCATGCTTTTGGGTTTGTGCATTCTTGGATGAATGTGAATTTTTGATCGAATATTTTCTTTTCGAATACTGTTCCTGCGTGTCCTAGTTTATCTTCTGTTAAATCGTCGAGTTTTGTAACTAGTTTTGCTCCGGTTGCTCTTTCTATACGTTCAACATCTGATTTTTTAACACGTTTTAATGCATAGACTCCTTGTTTTGCTAGGTAGTGCATAGCTACGTCGTCTATTCCTTTTTGACAGAATAATACGTTTACTCCTAGGTCAACTATTTGTTGGACCATGTTTTTGAGTTCTTGTTCTTCTTGGTCTAGGAATAATTGTAAGTCCATTGGGTTTTCGAGTTTTGCTTTTGCGTTTGCATTAGTTTGTTTGTGTTCGATTGGGTATTTCATTAATGCTATTTTTGCGTCTTGTATTTCTTCTGGGAATGCGTTTGATTGTCTTCCTTTGTCTATTGCTATTCCGTTAACGATTTCTGATTCGGAAATGGATCCACCGTTTACTCTTTCTATGTTGATGTCTTTTTTGTTTATTTTGTTGTTGTCTTCTACTCTTAGTGCTGCTTCTACTATGAGTTTTGCTAGTTCTGTTTTTGAGGTTTCTGGTCCTTTTCCTGTTATTGCTGTTTCTGCTACTTTTTCTAGTGTTTCTTGGTCTCTTGCATCTATTGAGATATCGTATAATATTTCTAATGCTTTTTCTACTGCTATTCTGTAACCTTTTATAACAACACTTGGGTGTACTCCTTTTTCGAATAGTTGTTCTGCTTTTTTAAGGAGTTCTCCTGCTAGTACTACAACGGAGGTTGTTCCGTCTCCAACAACATTGTCTTGTTTTTTTGCTATTTCTACGAGCATTTTTGCTCCAGGGTGTGCTATTTCCATTTCCCCTAGAATTGTTGCTCCGTCGTTACTTACTACAACATCTCCCATACTGTCTACTAACATTTTGTCCATTCCTCTTGGACCGAGTGTTGTTCTTACAGTATCTGCTAGTATTTTTCCAGCCATAATATTCATTTGTGTAGCTCTGCTTCCTTGATATCTTTCAGTACCTTCTCTTAGTATAAATACTGGTTGACCTTGTGGGTTTGCCATCTTTTAAATCACCTAAAAAAAATTTTTATATCTTTGTCTTTTTTGTGAAATATAATTATTATTAACAAAAAATTTTTAAAATAAATTATTATAATAAAATAGTTTATTAATTTATAGTTATTATTTTTATAGTATAAAAGTATTATAAGAAATTATTAAAAAAAGGTTAAATTAGGATTAGAGGTTTTATTTTTTATTTTATTTTGTTTTGAACTTTTTCGCTTTCTAGTTCTCGTATAACATCACGTGCTATCCAGTTACTTGTTTTATTATCTAATTTTTGAAGTTCATATGCACATTTTAGGGCGTTTTTGTTTGATTGTTTATCTCTTTTACCTATACTTCGTAATGCCCAGCTAATACTTTTTTTAACGAAATTTCTGTTATCTGTTGATGCTTCTATTATTAATGGATAATATTTATCAAATATGCTTGCTGGTGCTTTTTTATTATGAACTGCTATGATTGCTATAAGTGAGAATGCTGTTCTTTTTGTGAATTCTTCTTCTGCTTTATACCATATGAAAATGTTTTCTATTGCTTGTGGTACTTTGTCAAATAGGTTTATACATGCTTGGTCTACAATGTCCCAACTGTCGAAACTTGATACCCATTCATTTAATTGTTGGTTAGTTACTTGTTCTGGTTCATCAATCATTGTTGCTAGTAATCTTGTTTCATGAGCATTATATTCCCATAATTCTTGGGCGAGTTTATGGTTTTTACCTGTTTGTTTTGCTATTTTTCTAAGTATTGGTAGTTTAACACCATATGCTTTTTTAAATCTTATATCGAATCTTTTGGAACTTTTTATATTATCTTCTGTTCCGTTTTCTTCTAATAGTTTTATTATTTCTTCAAGATTCATTTTAAAATAAAAAAATAGTGATTTGATTTTTTTTATTTGATTAAAAGTTTTTTATGAAAAAAAGAGAAAAAAAGTGAGAATAATTTTCTTAAAAATTATTCTTTTATTGCTTTTGCAAGTTCTTTACCTGCATTGAAGCAGTCTTCTAATACATCTGCTGTTGGTACAAATGTTGTTTCTAATGTGTCGAATATTTCGAATCCTGTTGATTCTAATTCTGGTTGGAGTTTTCTTAGAGCTCCTCCACCCCATCCTTTACTACTGAATAGTAATGCTTTTTTGATACTGGTTGTTTGTTTGAAGTTTACACAGTTGAACCAGTATATTGTGTTACCTATACGTGGGAATGGGTTGTTCATCATTGTTGGTGCTCCTAGTGCTATTGCTTTACTGTCTAGGACATCTGTAATAACATCATCCGGTGTGTCTTCTTGCATGAAGTACATTACTACTTCTACTCCTTCACTCATGATTCCTTCAGCTATAGCATGTGCCATTTTTTGTGTGGAGTGGTGCATTGTGTCGTAGATTACTGTTATTTTGTCTTTGCAGACTCCAGTTCCCCATTTTGTGTATAAGTCTATTATGGTTTGTGGGTTTTTCCAGATTTGACCGTGACATGGTGCTATCATTTTTGTTTTTTCTAGTAATCCGAGGTCTGTGAATTCTTGTAGTTTACGTCTTAGTGCTGGTGATCCTAGTAATACTAGGTTTGCATAGTATTTTTGTGCTGCTCTTGCGATGAATGCTTCATCTACTTCTTCAGCATATCTTTGTGATAAGCAGACGTGTTGTCCGAATGCATCATTGGAGAATAGTATTCCTTCTTCAAGTAGCATTGTGAACATGCTGTCTGGCCAGTGTAATAGTGGTGCTTGGAAGAATGATAATGTTTTACCTCCAAGGTCTACTGTTTCACTTGTTTTTGCTTCTATCATATCAACATTTTCGAATTGTTCGAATTGTCCTTTTAAGAAGTTTATACATTTTGCTGTTGCATAGATTTCTGCGTCTGGGAATTTGCTTACTGTTTGGAATAATCCATCAGAGTGGTCTTTTTCTGAGTGGTTTTGTATGAATACATCTATTTTGACTTCGTCTCTTCCTTCTTGTTTGAATGCGTCTTCTATTCTTGCGAATAGTTGGCTTTGCATTCCATGTAATACATTGTCTATTAGTGCTACTTTTTCTTCTCCGAAGACGAGGTAACAGTTGTATGTTGTTCCATTTATTGCGAATCCGTGGAAGCTTCTGGTGTCCCAGTGTAAAGCTCCTACCCAGTATACTCCTTCAGCTATTTTTAAAGCTTCTGCTTTCATGATTATTCATCCTTAAAATTTTTTTTTTATAATTTGTATTTATTAATATAAAATTTAAATTATAATTTTAGATTTATATTTAGGTATTATATATAATTATTTTAAATATATAGTATGGTTTATTTAAAAAGAGTAATGGGTTTGTTTTTTTAATATGTAAGCATTTAACATAGTTTAGCTTTTAGTTAAATTTGAAGTATAAAAAAAGTAGTAGTGAAATTTTTTTTAAGATAAAAATTTTTTTTATCTTTTTCTGTATTTGTTGAATTTGGATTTGTGTCTTTCGATAACGTTTTCTCTTTCTGTTTCATTGTCGTATTTTCTGTTATTGTCTACGTAGAATCCGTCTTCTTTATCAACTGAGTATGTTTCTTTTATTGAGTCTTCATATAGGTTGTGTGGTTCGTTATTGTATTGTGGTTGTTGGTTTTGTTGTACTTGTTGTTGCGGTTGAGGCTGTGCTTGTGTTTGTGGTTTTTCTTGTTGTTGGAATCTTACATCTCCGTTTAGGTTTTTTATTGCTTCATTTATTGAGTCGTCAAATTCTTCTTGTGTGTATTTGTGTTCTTCTGTGTTTTGGAAGCTTCCTTCATTGTTTAGTGTGTGAGTGTTTGTTGAGTATGTGAATGTGTTTGGTTCTGGGTTTTGTTGGTGTTCTTCATATGTATTGTTTGGTTGGTTGTTTATTGGGTATTCTGGTGTTTGGTTGTAATTATTATTGTTTTGTTGTTGGTGTATTGGAGAGATTGGTTCTTCGTAGTAGTTATTGTTGTTTGCTTGGTTGTAATTGTTATTTGCTTGTTGGTGTATTGGAGATATTGGTTCTTGATTTATTCTTGTATATTGCATTTGTTCAAATACTAATTCTTCAACATTTTGTGGTGAGGATATTTGATGTAAGTTTAAATTGTTTCCATCATATGCACTGTATATTATTACTGATCCTATTCCAATTATTCTTCCAATTATTCCTTGGTCTATTTGGATATCCTGGATAGTATTATATGGCATGCTGGATTTGTTTTTTCTTATGAATCCTTTTTCTGTTATTACTCTTAGGTTTGTTACTGTGTATTTGTGTGTTGACCATGATAGGATTTTGAATATTATATATAATATTAGGATTAGTCCTATTATTACAAATGCCATAGTTACTATTTGTGTTAGTGGCCATTGAATGAATTTTATGATTCTTAGGCTTAGATTTGCTATTAGTACTTCTGCTAAGTTGTAGAAGTAGAGTAGTACACCTAATAGTATTACGGCTAGTAATGCTCCTTTGTTTCCTAGTATGAAGTTAGGTCTAGTGGTGAGTATTATTTTTTCTCCAGACCAATCTTTGTCTCTTTTAAACATTTCCTTATTTTTTTATTAGTATAATTAGAATTATATTAAAGTTTTTTTATATTAATTTGGCCTCAGATCGCCCATCATTCATCACTAGATCAGAGCTCATAGGGTTCATCACTGGCCATTAGAATCTAATCTTTTTTTTATTAGATAATTTTTTTCTTTAGGGATAATTTATGGTGGAGATTTGGTGAAAAAATTGTGTGTTGAGTAAATGTTTTTTTTATCCAAACATTACTCCTGCTTCTTTGTTGTAGTCTTCTTCTCTTTTAGCACCAGTGATTTTGTCTACTGCTTCCATGAAGTCGGCTACTGTTATTTTATCTCTTTCTGCTCTTATTGCGAACATTCCTGCTTCTGTACATATTGCTTTTAGGTCTGCTCCTGAGATTCCTTCTGTTATGGATGCGAGTAAGTCGATGTCTGCTTCTTCAGAGAGTGCCATTTTTGAAGTGTGGATTCTGAGTATTGCTTTTCTTCCTTCTTCATCTGGTGCTGGTACTTCAATGAATCTGTCGAATCGTCCTGGTCTTAGGAGTGCTGGGTCTAATATGTCTGGCCTGTTTGTTGCTCCTATTATTCCTATATCTCCTCTGCTTTCGAATCCGTCGAGTTCTGCTAATAGTTGCATGAGTGTTCTTTGTACTTCTCTGTCTCCACTTGTACTTGCTTGTAGTCTTTTTGCTGCAACTGCGTCGATTTCGTCTATGAATATTATGGATGGTGCTCTTTCTTTTGCAAGTTCGAATACTTCACGTACCATTCTTGCTCCTTCTCCAATGTATTTTTTAACGAATTCTGATGCTACGATTTTTATGAATGTTGCATTGGTTTCGTTTGCTACTGCCTTTGCAAGTAGTGTTTTTCCTGTTCCAGGTGGTCCGTATAGGAGTATTCCTTTTGGTGGGTCTATTCCTATTGTTTTGAATAGTTCTGGTTTCTTCAATGGGAGTTCTACTGTTTCTTTTACTTCCATTATTTGTTCGTCTAGTCCTCCAATATCGTCGTAGGTTACTTGTGGTTTTTCTTCTACTTCCATTCCTGATACATTAGGATCTTTTTCTGAGGATAGTACTTCTACTACTCCGAATGTTTGTTGGTTAAGTGCTACTCTTGCACCTGGTACTAGATCTTTTTTCTCTATGAATTTTGAGTAATTTATTAAGAATGATGGTCCTGTACTGCTTTTTACTGTTAGACGTGAGTCGTCTACGACATCTGTTATTGTAGCTATTATTAGTGGAGGTGTTCTGAATCTTTCGATTTCTCCTCTTAGAGATTTTGCTTCTCTTTCTAAACGTATTTTTTCGTTTTCTGTGAGTATTTTGTCTTTTTCGAGTTTTCTTACTTTCCACATTAAGCTACGTTTAGTTTTTGCGCTTTCTTCTTTTAGTAGTGCATTTTCTTCTTCTAATCTTCTGATTTCTAATTGTTCTTCAGTAAGATTTTCTTCTGAGATTTGTTCTTTTGCACTATCGTCTATTATTTGAGAAGATTCAGTCATTTGTGAATCACTCCTTAAATTTTGAATGAATTTTTTTAATTGTTTGTTCGTTTTAGATTTTTTTACTAAATATTCTTTTTTTAGAATTTTAGTTACAAAAACTTATTATACTTACAATAAGTTACTATTTATTCCTTTTAACATTTATATGTTTATTGAGTATTTAAAGTTTTAGTGAAAAAATGAAATTAAAATATTAACATGTGGAATTTTAATAAACACTAAATAGTATCCAAATATCTTAAAAAAGTATTAAATATCTTAGAATAATCATAAAAGATATGATAAAGTTTATATACTCTAATTAAGATATTATCTAATCCCAATAAAAAAATAAAAAGGTGATAATTAATGGGTTTAGATATGTACTTATATAAAATTGAAAAAGAAAAAATTGGATACTTTAGAAAAGCCAATATGATACATTACTGGTTGGAAAAACGCATAATATCCTATAATCCAGAAATTAAGGAAGTATATAATGGTGATTATCTTGAATTAACTTATGATGATCTCAAGGCATTATATATGGATATTGATTTTGT
The DNA here is from genome assembly GCA_964431035.1 of uncultured Methanobacteriaceae archaeon. Taxonomy (GTDB): domain Archaea; phylum Methanobacteriota; class Methanobacteria; order Methanobacteriales; family Methanobacteriaceae; genus Methanobrevibacter_A. Next base: position 16,733 of record CAYSIF010000029.1, read on the forward strand.
TGAGAAAAATCCACAAATGGCAAAGGAAATATTACCCACCAGACCAGGATTCTTTTTTGGAAGTCTACAATATGATGAAACATATTTTGAAAAGTTAAAATCTACAAAAAAGCAGTTAAAAAAAGTATTAAAAGAAAACAGTATTAATGATACTTTTTTATACTTACCTGAATGGTAGATTATAAGAGGATTTTGATATTATGAATGGAATATTTTAGTAGTGTTAATTTTTTTAGAAAAAACTTTAAGTAAACATAAACATAACAGACTAATATGATATGTGAAGTTTGTGGAAATGAAATTGAAGGAAAACCTCTTCGAACAAAAATTGAAGGTACTGTTATGGCAACTTGTCAAGAATGTTCGAAATTAGGTAAAGTTCAAAGAGAGCCACCAAAAAGAAAAACAGTGAAACCAAGTCAAAAGCTTGTTAAAAAACCAACAAACAGACCACGACAAAGAAAACGAGATGTTTATACTCGTGAAGAGGAAATTACAGAAGAAATTGTTGAAGACTTTGATGAAATTTGTAGACAAGGCCGTGAATTTAAAGGTTGGTCTCGTGAAAAATTAGGAGAAGAAATACAAGAAAAAGTATCTGTAATTAAGAAAATTGAATCTGGTAAGATGGTTCCAGATATAAAATTAGCTCGTAAAATTGAAAGTAAATTGAATATCCGTATTATTGAGGATATTGATGAAATTGATTTAGATCAGTTTAAATCATCTTCTAGTGATGGATTTACATTAGGAGATATTGTTAAGATTAAAAAATAAAATAATAATATATTATTTTATTTTATTTTTATTCTATTTTTTTTAGTAACCTATTTTTGAGGTTGTTCCTTTATCTGCTGAGTATTTGTAGTCTTTTAGTGTTGAGTCTTTGTTTTTGTTTGAGTAGTATCCTTTTAGTGGTTTTGCATTGTATATTTTTTCTATTAATGCATCATATCCTTCGTATTTTTCTACGATTACTACTACGTGTGCTGGTGGGTGTATTTTTTTTATTTGTAGTATTGATAGTGTTGCGTCTTCTTTGACGAAGAATGCGCATGCTACTTTTGATTTTGTTCTTAGTTTTTGTCCTAGTATTTTTTCTACTATGTTGTCTGCTAGGTTACTATCTATTTTTTTTGGTTTGCTTGATAGTTTTAGGTTTGCGTGTCTTTCTACATCTGCTATTGCGTTTAGTAATTTTTGGTTGTTTTCTCCGCGTACTAATATGACTGTCATAGTGTTCCTGTTTCCTTAAATGTTTTTTTGTGTTTTTTCTTTTATCTTGTTATTTTTTCTGTGTTTTTTTATATTTTTTATAGTGTTTCTTTAAAAAATATAAATGTCTTACTTTTTTTACTCTAATTTTTTTTAGAGTGGATTTCTTTATTTTTTTGTGTTTTTTTTATTTTGTGTTTTATTTTTTAGAAATCTTTCTTATTATTAGTTAATAGTTTTAGAAATATATAAAATTTGCTACTGTTTTTAAGAATTGATTATGTTTTCTTTGTTTAAAGAGAATATAAGGTTGATTAAAATATTATGTTTTATTAATAGTGTTGAATTATGGTGGTTATTTTTTAATTGAAAGAGGTTTAGTAAAAAATGGTGGAATTATATTATTACATGTATATGTAGTTGTATAAAAATTAGAAAAGATGAGGAAAGTGAAAAACTACTTCGAGTTCTTACCTTCTCTTCTGAAATTACTAAGTAACCTACTTCTAAATATTACCAACAAGAGCAACAAGAAACCAATCGCAGTTTCAATAGCCCCAATAACAGATAACAAAGTAGAATCAATAGGTAAATTCCAAGGAGGTGAAGTTCTACCTTCAGCTAAAGGTTCAAAGTAAACACCAACAGCACGAGACTCAGGTTTAACACTTAAATCCTTAGGCTCAACATAATTAACACCCATAATCAAACCATTATGAATACCCCTATTAATTGAACCAGCAATCTTATCAGCATCATAACCATTCTTATTAACCGATGCCTGAACAATAGCCTCAGTAGTCGAAGCAAGTCCTGCCCGATCACTACCATAAACAGAAACCGAAGTTCTATTAGCAGTAACCGTAATAGCATTAATCAATGCATCACAAGCATTAGTAACCTTCAACTGATTACCATCAATCGGACAAATACTATAACTATCCGCCTCAGGATAACCAATCGACCAACCACACGTTGGACAAGACTTAGTATAATTCTCACTCATAGGGAACCCTGTAGTATTCATCTCTTCAGGTGTAAACATATCTCCTGTTGAAACACGAGCAATCAAGTTAACAGCACCCCCACCATACTGCTCACCAGAATCCGTAGCAACCTCACGCATAGCTTCACCAAGAATACGTGTAGCAGGATAACCATCCCTGATCATCTTAGCAATATTAATTGCAGTTTCTCTTCTAACAGAAGTCGCAGTACCAAATAATGGGTTACCTTCACTGTTACGCAAGTGAATAATAGCTCCTCTATGACCTGGAGGTAAAACAGCTAAACCACCAGAATATTGAGTAATAGAAATAGTTCCACTACCATCATCATCTATAACATAAGCATCAAAAGAACCACCTACAGCAGCTCCAATAGAAGGACCTCCAACAAGAAGCCTAATACCACTAAAACTACTTGCAACAGATGCTGCATCTGATGGAGAAGCACCATTTTCTAAAGCAGCTAAACAACTACCTATAGCTCTTACCCGTTCAGTGGAGTTACCTTCCCCCCCGGAAAGAACAGCATACTGATTATTCTTACTCATAATAAATGATGACTGAAACATATTCTTAGCAAAGGACATACTTCCAGCAGCTGCACCATTAGAATCCTGACCAGTAGGATCAGTAATAACTATAATATTACAAGTTGCTGCAACTTCACTAATAACAGTGAATAATAAAAGGCAGATAACCAAACCAATTAAAATATTCTTATATTTCATAACTTTACAACAAACTCCTAAAAAAATAATAATATAATTATAATTCACCTACTAATATTCAAGTGACTAGCATCTCCAGAACCGTTATTGTAAGTAGTATTACTAACTGGAATAGTTGAGAAATCTTCAATAACAGTAACTGTAACAATACCTGTAGTTCTATCAACAGTAACATCTGCTGCTGCAATAGGTTTCAATGTAGTACCTGGTAATGCAGACATACAGGCAAATTTCTCCGCATTGGCAATCGCATCCTCTAGAGGCAGCTCCCTCTTACTAGTGACTAACATGTTTCCTTGGATATAAGAGTCTTGTCTGAAACCTGCTGCTTCAACATTAGCTCTAATTACATCGATAGGAATAACATCATTACCTTTAACAATAATACCTGCAATTGGGACACCTTGGTCAACCTCAGGAGATGATGCGTATGCAACATAAGTAATAAGTCTTCCACAAACAATTAATAAAAATGCTAAAAGCAAAATCATTAATG